>JAYNLI010000051.1:3966-7575 GCA_038111655.1 Bordetella sp. | reverse complement strand
TTGATGCCACTGAAAGATCAGAAGGCTAGTGAAGCGGCATCGACAGAGGTGGAGGTCGGTCGCACCAACGGGCAGAATGCCGGTTGCATAGATAGGTGCTTCGAGATGACATGAAGTCATCTTCAGCTAGCCTATCGGATGATTCAGTAGTCTCGGTTCAATCTGTCGGAAAAACTAATGATCAGGACAAAGCCGTTGTTATAAGCCTGAGTGCGGTTAATCTATTTACTTGGAGGTAGGCTTTAAGAGTTTATAGGTCGCTGTCGAAGGGCGCGTGGTGAGGTGGACATCCCAGATTGTGTGGCCTACCGAGAGCCCTTCGACACTAAAGCCGGTAAATATCCCCGAAACTCATGCGGAGCTGACTTTGCGTCGCCTATGAAAGCCTCAGATGTCGCTCACACGCAGCACTCTTTTTTGGGGTAAGGCTGGCGAAGAAGGCAATAGATGTATCTACTTTCGCTTGTTCCATTTCGTCACTATCGAAGTCTAATGACAAGGTAATCAATTGAGAGGCTCGCTGTATGAGCCTTCACCGCCCTAAAGTGGGTTCCTGCTTCAACGGTTCCGTAATTGTCAGGTTTGACCGGGGCTTTTAGTCTTTTGACTATTTTTTTAAAGGTTTCACTATGGAAAGCCTACAGCTTTTGGTGGTTTTTGTTCTTGGTGCAGGCCTAGGATTCGTGGTCGCTTGGCTCTTATTGCGAAAGAGTTCTAATGACCTGATGGTGATGGCCTCTGAATTTGCTACCCAGCACTCAAGTCAATTACTTGCTTCCAGCCAGGGCGGTTTGAATCACTTTTTACAGCCCCTAGAGCAAAAATTTTCCGAGTTTTCCCAGGCGGTAAACCAAGCAAATGCTTCCTCAGTGGCCCAGACCACTAAGTTGGAGACCCACATCAAGAGTATTCTTGAAGTAGAGCAGGGGTTTTCGGCGCAAGCCGGTGCTTTAGCTGACGCCTTGGTCGGCAACAACCGCTTTATGGGCGAGTTTGGCGAGACCAATTTGCGGGTTGCACTCGAGCACGCAGGTCTGGAGCGCGGCGTGCATTACCGAGAACAAGAGACCTTTCAGGCTGAGGCCTCTGAGCAAGGGGGGGCATTACGCCCTGATTTCATCGTCAATCTGCCTGATAACAAGGTCTTCATTATCGATTCAAAAGTCTCGGTCTCTAACTATTCGCGCTATGTCAATGCGGATGACGCAGAGGAAAAAACTAGGTTCGCCAAGGCACACCTTACATCAATCAAGACTCACATCAGGAGTCTCTCATCGAAAAACTATCAGCGTATTTCTAGTCTAGATACAGTCGATTTCGTTGCGATGTACATTCCAGTCGAACCCGCGTATCTCTTGGCAATAAAAGAAGATCCCGAACTGCTTGAGTTGGCCATTAAAGAGAAGGTCTTATTGGTCACATCTTCAACCTTGCTTGCCACGCTAAAACTCATTCGATTTCTTTGGACCCAAAAGCAGTTTAGCGATAACGCCCAAGAAATTTCCAAACGGGGTAACAAACTGCAGGCCCAGTTCCGGGGATTTTTAGAGCAAATGAATAACATTAAAGCAGGATTGGATAGTGCCAATAAAGCCTATGATCGGGCGCTGACGCGACTCAATGGGCAGCAGGGTCTTGTACATCAGTCCGAACAGCTTGCTCAATTAGGCGTACACCATGATGGCGAGCTGCCCCCACAGTTTCGAGTGGTTGATGGAGACGGAGACGAAATGCCTCCACCTGGTCGTTTGAGGGCTTGATCTGGGAGTAACAAGGGATTTGCTCCGCGCAAACGTGCCGAGGTGATCGACTGAAAAGGAGTAACCAAACTGAAACCACGCTGCGCCTGCCAAACTGGGCTCCACGGTATACCCGCAGATGATTATTTGATACAAAGACTTGCCGCGTTGGTAAACAGTTGCTAAACTCAAGTCCGCGCCGATTTGATCCAGATTGCAGGGCGCTAAATCTGCTAAATCGGAACAGTCACCCGATTTGGCCCATTGCTGGATCGGGTTTTTTGTTGGCTAGCCCACATTACGGGCTGGGGGGATTTGATTCCAGCTTGCCGCCCCCGACACACCGTCAAAGCGGCTAAAAGGAGTACGACATGGCTTTTCAGTTAGCCCGTGGGATAGATGGTGAGTATTGCCCCGAGAGTTATTTCTGGGCCCTAGAACGAGGGTTTGATCTCAGCCCAAAGATTAAGGGATCCAGGCGCCGGCAGGCGTATCGAAACAAAATCTTGGAGGGCAACGTTGAGGATGCGATGGCCATCCTGGCGGCGGAACCTCAAAATACCGACCAACGTCAGCAGATAGGGGCTATTCATCCAAGTCTGATGGGCGGGGAATACCTACCTGACCGGGTGCCGGAGGAGGTCGAGGTCGCCAGGATCACGATTGCGTCCACGACCTGGGATGTCACGTGCGTTTATGCGCTACGCAGCGAAATGGGCATTCTCCTGCGTGTTGTCGATGAATACAACGGGCAGACACTGTCAGGGCCTGATCACGTAATGATCCAAAAACCTCTGACGCTAGACGCGTTCATGAAGTTTTTCTTCACTGGATGGGACCTACTTGCTTGTCTGGAGCATAACTACGGCGACTATGGCTACCCCGAAGATGAAGTACACGACTTCGTGGTCGAGGCAAGTTCTGACTTCTATGGTCAGTTTGGTGACGCGACTCGACAGTACATCGACTGGTGGCTGGACCAGGTCTCACCTGATAGGCGAGCCTAATTTGGCATATTTTTCCCGGGCTCACGTTATGAGCCAATGAGACCTTAACCTGACTACCTGCGCACAAATTGTTACTGTGGTTTGTGAATTTGCAGGCTGTCATGGCGGTAGGGAGGAGGGAGTGCCGGCACCCGAGGACTTGTTCAATAACACGCCTTTGTTATTGAATCTTTCAACTTGAATGACTCGGGTGTCGGTTGTATCCCTTTAGGTGACGCAAATCAGATCGGAATCGACATGGAATTTGAAAACTTTGCGCCCTTGGCATGTTCTAGGCCAATCAAAGTCTCGCTGCAGGAAGCGAGTTCGGTGTTCGATGCAGTGCTATCGGACAGTTTGACACCGGTACAGCTTAGAGAGTATCTAGAGCGCCGTTGGGGCGCACTAAGACACGAACTAACAGAAGGAGATCAGCTATGGATATTCGAGACTGGGGGTACAGTCTGGGAAAGCAAGCGGGGTATTGCTCGCGAACGGTCGGGTACCGTGACCGATTTTCTTATTCTTTAAGCGTCCGGAAAACATCACCATCTGATGCTCTTGTAGTTTGGGGCGGGCGGTTAGTGAGTTGCATATTTGCTTGGGCGTTTGTGGCAGGGCATCTTGGCCCATCACTGACACTTTGAGGCTTTCGTGCCAAAAGACGCAAAGCTACCAACCCCTATCCAAGAGTGGATTGATTCCGTTCTGGTGGATGGATGCCAGTCAATAAACAGTGACGTACCCCAACACGTTGTGGAGTGGTTTAGGACCGATGGGCTGGATGTAGCTACTCAGGCATGGGAGGAGGGGGGAGAACTGGGGGTCATCCCGTGGCCTGCCCCCTTCATGGAGTTCAGCGATTTAGAGGTTAGCTTGGACCT
>JAYNLI010000051.1:0-3866 GCA_038111655.1 Bordetella sp. | reverse complement strand
CTGAGCGACATTTCAGACGAAATGATTCTGTTGGCATGGCGTGCACGGCAAGAGCGTCTAGACTCTGGAAAGACTAACTGACTCAATGGGGAGTCACTGCTGGTACTGCTTAAGGGTCTCCGTTAAAGCCTTGGAGACAACTGATCGGAGAGACTTTGGCTTGAGGACCTCGGCCGCCGGGCCATGTCTCAGAATATCTGCCACTAACTCGCGATGATCTGAGTAGGGCACCTCGAGCGTTAGGCGACCCTTGCTATCGGTAGTCGTCTTTTGTTGGGGATGCCAAGACTCATTTGCTACCCACTTGGCCCGCTCTGCCGTGAACCGGATAGTTGCCCATTGCAGTTCGACGCCCGAAAAAATGCCGTACGAACCCTGTAGACGGGCCTTTCGCAATTTATCGTCAACCGATTTGGCTGTTTTGTCTGTTGTCTCTGCTTTTAGGATAGCGTCGATCGCAAAGCGGCGAATATCGTTCCTGGTATGACACCAACCGCTGAGGTACCAATTGTCCCGGTAGTGCTCCACATCAATCGGCGAGACCTCGCGCTGGGAGGTCTCATTGCGCTCCCTATTGTGGTGAACCAATAGAACTCTTTTGCGCTCCAGCGTGGCTCTTACGACCGATGAGAAGATTCGATCGTCCGGTTGCCTGCTTGCCAGAGGCATCAGAAGTACCCGAGAGGCTAATTCCGCAGGATCAATGCCGCTTTTCGTGAGTAATTGATTGAGGCGATTTTGTACGGTTTTTAGTTGCCCGGACATTAAAGAGGGCGCCAACTGCTGCAGAAGATTCTGGATTGTCGCGAGGCCAATGATTTCATCTGGAGAAAACCACATGCCAGGCAACTCGCTGAAGTCCACCTCGCCCTTGATGACGTAGCCGCCAGCTTCTCGGTCAAATTCAATCGGGACACCAAACTGGTCCCGCAGTTTTTGAATATCTCGCTTGAACGTGGCCAGGCTGACCTCCTCTGGCCCCATCAAGCGGTCCTTGCTGACAGGCCGACCATCACGAAGCACATTCATATAACGGTACAGGCGGGCGGATTCTGACATGAGGTAACAAAAAAATTTGAGTGGTGAAAGGATAACGCGCAATAGGCTCACGTGGTGAGCCTGTAGCTTTTTACGATAACCCTGGGTTAGCTTCCCCGTCAAATTCTGAATGAGGCGAACTGCCGTCTAAATAGGACCGTAATCGGCCCAGATATCTGCTCATTAGGAGGCAATTGAATGACTGCACAAGCGACTGAAAAGCTTCGGTTCGAAGGGCGAAGTCTCAGCCTTTGCGAGGAGCCGCTCCGGGAGTACCTGAGCAGGCTGGACAACCCACCCGAGTTTGAGGTTTACAGCACAGCACTTTGGCGGGGTTATATCGGGCACTGGGAGATCGAATCAAGCCGCTTATATCTGAACTGGCTCGAGACGTTTCCCTCCGAGGCTGATTGGAAGTCGACGAACGGAATTCGTCGGGTGTTCCACGAAGCATCGGGTCCAGTATTCGCGCATTGGTACAGCGGAGTTCTACGCTGCCCCGTGGGGAAATTACTTAACTACGTACACATGGGGTATGCGAGTCTGTACGAGCGCGATTTATGGATCGGTGTTGAGGGGGGACAGGTAATTTGGACCAAGCAGGTGATCAATGGTGAGAGTCCAGACGATGAACCGGCGGTATACCGGCTCGCTGGAGCAACCAGATTCCACAAAGGCCAATGAGAAGAAGACGTTTACTGGCACTGTCCGCGACCGCTGCTTTTTGGGCGACGGTCTCTGCCTATATTTATTTGGCGGAACGGTCCGTGATGCGATTTGTGAGGCGATTGATGAATATTTCGGATGATGATACGCCCGACTTTCCCGGGGCCTTTCAGGGTTACAGGGTCTCGGAGCGCTTAGATTTTGAGTCCATTGAAGCGAGGTCATGGGTCACCGACGATCAACTGATCGACCCCGGGAGGCCTTTTGGCTACCTCAATGGGCAGTGGCAGGCGTTTAAAGGGTCGGTTGAGAGTTTGCGTCTTCGGTATGGGAGCGAGGTCGAGGTGGTTGAGTACCGGATTCCGTTGACCGATCGAACGCTGGAGAGGCATTTGGTGGCAACCGGTTCACAGGTGAAATGGCCCGAGTCGGTTGTGTATGCCGCCAGGTACCGGCAGAAAGTTCTTCACACGTTCTGGGCCAGTGGGGCACAGCAGCGGGACTTTTGATGTCGGGCGGCTTGGATATTATTTTGGTTTCCCACCGACACAGTCGGGAGGCCCTGCTTGGCAACTGGTTCATTGGGTTCAGTACGCTCTACGATCACACCGATGAGAAGAAGTGGTGCTATTCAGTTACCGCAAACATGGAGTCAGGATCCCCGGCTAGAGCAATACTGCAGAACTTAAGGGTCATTCCTGCGCAACGGAGAGCGGCAGAACATATCGGGCAATACGTCAACCGACATAAGCAGGTTCAACTCGATGAACTCGACTTCGGACTGTTGGCGACCGTACCAAAGACCTTCGGCTCTCACAGGGCAAATATTGAATCGCATGTGATCAAGATATTTGCAGGAATGAACCACGCCGATATCGATCGCGTTCAATTTACGCATTACGCATACATTGAGCGCCAGTTTCCGCTGGACGAGTTGACACGAATTATCCGAATCGTGCTCAATCCGCTGCTTAACCATCGTTTCAAATACGCCGTTTTCGATATCGATAGTCGCCACGTCGCATCGATGAGAAATCTGGTCGACAAGATTTACTGGGAGTACCACCGCGAAAACTACAACTGCAAAATTATTCAAGCGCCCCAGTACACCTGTGTTGACCAGCAGTGTGAGAGTGACGGCAATCGGTGGGTAATGTGGGCTGCCAAGTGGGGGTTTGATCTGACCAGTCCTTCGACGGTGATCCCGAACACCCGCTTTAAGCCGGGTTCGATGGAACAGGCAGCGCGCAGCGAATTGATTCGTTATGTCACTGCTGTTAAGACTGATCTCGAGCCCATCGTGAACTGCTCACGGCGAGTTTGGGTCTGCCCTGAAAGTGTGTGGCAAGGCCCCGATGGCGACATTTCTGCCCTTGTAGCAGTCAACTTGACTGCTTTCGGTGGTGCCTTGGGTAGTTTATTGGGATCCCCTGACGGTAATTTAGCGAGGCGAGGTTCTGCACCGGATAACGAGTATTTGTGTCATTGGTATTTCGTCGGTACACGGGAGAAGAAGTCGCTCGAGGCATGGGCGACTCTCGTTGAGCGCCACGATGGGGCCAAACCATCTTATGCCGTAATGGACGCTAATGATGAGCAATGCCATTTGCCACAGGTGCTTCCTGAAGGTGATATCGATTCCGTGCTCACGTACGTTAAAGACTTGGCGAGTAAGTGTGGTTCGCATGGTGAACCGTTCTACCTCCCACTACTGGGTTAGGCCGCATGCTATTGACTACGGTACTCAGTTTGGGGCTTGTCGCAGAATTAAGTGCGGATGAGTCGGTCATTCAGTATTCCCCGTGCCAGACCCGTGGGAGGTGGGGGTGCCTTGTTGGCGGATCTGGCCGCAACAGCGATATGTATCTGGATAGGGCGAGCGTGACCTTGGTGCCAGGTGGAGCAAGGGAGGTCACGATTTTGCGTAATTGGCCGCCGGGGGTTGAGGAAAAGGTGGGCACTATCCGCTCAACGACGACCTTAGCGCATTACGACTGCCGCCGGTGGGTCTACCGCGAACTGATGGTGTATCACTTCAGCCGCTACTTCGCTGCGGGCGAGGTCTTGGGTGAGGAGGGCGAGTCTCCGATACCTCAGATCATCAAATTCGGGACGGTTGGGCATTACGTTATGAACCGCGTTTGTAGTTTTCGGTTTCACGC
>JAYNLI010000050.1:886-8134 GCA_038111655.1 Bordetella sp. | reverse complement strand
CTTCGCGCTTAAAAAAACCGCCGGGTATTTTTCCAGCGGCGTAGGTCTTTTCCATATAGTCAACGGTCAGAGGGAAGAAATCTTGCCCTGCCTTGGCTGATTTGGCCGCTACAACCGTTGCCAACACAACAGTGTCCTGCATGTTAACGACCACCGCCCCCGAGGCCTGACGAGCAACCTCGCCTGTTTCGAGGGTGACGGTGTGCTGCCCATAACTAAAACTCTCGGATGCGATATTGAACATGCGCGACTTCCTTTTTAACCGGTTAACGTAAGAAGGCCTGCACAGGCAGGCGACCTGAACCCATAAAAGGATTTAAGCTGCACTGAGACACGGCAGGTGAGATAAAGGGGGCAGACGCTGCTTGGGTCACTACTTACGCAGACCCAGCTTTTCGATGAGGTCGCGATAAGACTGCAGGTTTGTTCGCTTCAAATAGTCGAGAAGCTTTCGTCGACGGCTCACCATTTTCAGCAGCCCGCGACGGGAGTGATTGTCTTTTGCGTGCGACTTGAAGTGTCCAGTGAGGTGATTAATACGCGCTGTAAGCAAGGCAACTTGAACCTCGGGGGAACCTGTATCGCCTTTGGCGCGTTGAAAACTGGCGACAATATCGCCCTTTGTCATTTCGGCAACGGTCATGAGAATCTCCTGTAAATATGACCGGAGAGAGGTAAGCCCCGAAAACTAGAAGCAAAACAACTCTCCAAACGTGCGATCGCATCTGCCGGATGCGTCGTGTAACCATTTGATTCTAGGTTAAAACCAAAGAATACGCAAAAACCCTTAGGCCGCTAAAATCCTTAGGCAGGCCACCCGCTTGAGGGCCACCCTGGGCCAGAGCCTCGGGACGGCCCTTTAAAACTAGGGCTGCTGAGGGTTCGCCTTCGGTGCTGTCGAAAGACGGTTAAGGGCGTTTAAATAAGCCAAGGCCGAGGCCACCACAATATCGGGGTCGGCCCCAACACCATTGACAACCCTGCCCTCCTTCTGAAGCCTCATGGTCACTTCACCCTGAGACTCGGTTCCGGTAGTAATGGCATTGACTGAGAATAACAAGAGTTCGGCGCCGCTCTTCGCCTCTTTCTCAATGGCCTTCACCGTGGCGTCCACCGGGCCGTTCCCTTGGGCCTCAACACGCACTTCCTCGCCCCCAATGCTAAAGACCACCCGCGAAACGGGCTTTTCACCCATCTCGGAGCTTTGGGACATCGAAACAAGCTTGTACCGTTCGCTGCTCACCGCCGTATCGCCCACCACAATGGCCTGAAGATCCTCGTCGAATATTTCAGACTTTCGATCGGCAAGCTCTTTAAACCGTGAAAAGGCCTCGTTGAGACCCTGCTCTGACGAAGGTGCAATGCTAAGTTCCTCAAGTCGCTGACGAAAGGCATTCCGCCCGGAAAGCTTGCCAAGCACAATTCGGTTGGCAGACCAACCTACGTCTTCAGCTCGCATAATTTCGTAGGTTTCACGGTGCTTTAATACACCGTCTTGGTGAATACCAGACTCGTGCGCAAAGGCATTCGCCCCTACAACAGCCTTATTGGGCTGAACAGGATAGCCGGTAATTTGCGAGACAAGTCGGGAGGACGGCACGATTTGTCTCGCATCGATATTGGAGTCGCAGCCAAAAACATCACGTCGAGTTTTAACGGCCATCACAATTTCTTCAAGGCTGGCATTACCCGCCCGCTCGCCAAGGCCGTTAATGGTGCATTCCACCTGACGCGCCCCATTAAGAACGGCCGACAAGGAGTTCGCAACGGCCATCCCTAAATCGTTATGACAATGGGTCGACCAGACCACCTTGTCGGCGCCTGGGGTTCGCTCAATAAGCTGCCGCATGCGGTCGCCCCACTGGCCAGGCACGCTGTAGCCCACAGTGTCCGGGACGTTAATGGTAATGGCCCCTGCCTTAATAACCTCACCAAAGACTCGCACAAGAAAGTCGATGTCAGAGCGCACGGCATCTTCGGCAGAAAACTCAACATCAGGCGTAAAGGTAAGCGCGTGCTGTACAGCTGCAATCGCGGCCTCAACCACTTGATCGGGATTCAGACGAAGCTTTTTCTCCATATGAATCGGGCTTGTGGCAATAAACGTATGAATACGCTTACGCGCAGCCGGGGCAATGGCCTTGCCTGCGGCGTCAATGTCATTGGTGGTGGCTCTTGCCAAGGAGCAGACCGTGCTGTCCTTCACCGACTCGGCCACCGCGCGAACCGCCTCGAAGTCGCCTGGGCTTGCCGCGGCAAAACCGGCCTCAATAACATCGACGCGAAGCCGCTCGAGCTGCTTGGCAATGCGGACTTTCTCGTCCTTTGTCATGGAGGCACCTGGGCTCTGCTCGCCATCGCGCAAGGTGGTGTCAAAAATAATTAAGCGATCGGAATTCATGTGCTTCCCCTTTGGAACCTAGATTTTAGAGTTGATTGAAGCCTGCTGGAAGAGAGGTCGGCGCAGGCGACCGACACGGTCAAGAACTAGCGCCCGAGGCGCAGTCGACCCAGAGGAAGCAGAGGCAGAGGTGGTGAACCAATGAACAAAACAGAATTCATAGCACCCGATTATAGCTTTTTCTTCTCGTCATCTGCAAACATGCTGACGGGCTCGCCGTTGGCTTTTCGCCACACAAAGTAGGCATAGCCGGAGACCGAGTAAAGCAGAACCAGCGTGAACAAAATAGAAGGTGGGTCCTGCGAAACCACAACCAGCACCAAGGCTCCGAGCGCAACGAACACAAACGGAACACTGCGCCTTAGGTTGAGCACCTTGAAACTGTAGAAGGGCACGTTGCTCACCATGGTGACCCCGGCATAGACCATAAGCACCCAGACCACCCACCCCAGGGTGACCGGGTCCAGGTTCACGAAGCCCTGCGGTGTCCAGTCGCTAACAAGCCAGACCAGACCGGCAACGAGCGCGGCTGCAGCCGGGCTTGGCAGCCCCTGAAAGAACCGCTTATCAACCACCCCAATGTTGGTATTAAAACGTGCAAGACGTAAAGCAGCACCCGCTAGATAAACAAAGGCGGCCACCCAGCCCAGCTTGCCCATATCTTTCAAAGCCCAGACATAACCCACTAAAGCGGGCGCCACGCCAAATGAGACCATATCGGAGAGGCTGTCGTAATTGGCGCCAAAGTCGGACGTCGTATTTGTGAGCCTTGCCACACGACCATCAAGGCTATCGAGCACCATGGCTACAAAAATGGCCACCGCGGCATGCGAGAACCACCCATTGATTGCCATAACAATGGCGTAGAACCCGCTAAAGACGCAGGCGGTCGTAAAGAGGTTAGGCAGCAGGTAGATGCTTTGTCGCCGGCGTGGCATGCGCGCCTTCATAACTAAAACACCCTAATTTTCTGGCCCCGACTCAGGCCACTGGGCTAAAACGGAGCGGTGAGCAAATACCTTATCCCCAACCGCAACCTCAGAGCGTGACCCCTCGGGAAGGAAAAGATCGACCCGAGAGCCAAATCGAATAAACCCATAGCGTGCACCGCGACCAAGCTGGTCGCCCTCTTCGACATAACAAAGAATCCGGCGTGCAATGAGACCCGCCACCTGCACGCAGGTTAGGCGCCGATCGAGGGCGTCAGCCAGCACAATAATATTGCGCTCGTTCTTAAGCGACGCTTTATCGAGTGCAGCATTCAGGAAGCGACCCGGGAAGTACTGCACATGCTTGACCTGACCTGCGATGGGCGCGCGGTTAGAATGGACATTAAAAACATTCATGAAAACACTGATTTTTAGAGAGATTTCATTCGTTACTGGGTCGCGCTCAGGACCCACGTAAACAATACGACCATCGGCAGGTGAGGCAATGGCGTGCGGGTCCGAGGGGCCCGCACGAGGGGGGTCGCGGAAGAACTGAATGATAAAAACCGCAATAACCCATAAGGGAATGGCGGCTAGGTCGGCGCCCAGGCCTGTAACAACAACAGCAAGGCTTACAGAAAGAGCAACAAACCCCCAGCCCTCTTTTGAAATGATGGGATGGGGGTAGCGCTGTATATCCGGTGAACTCAAGGTGGGGACTAGTTCTTGGATTGGTCAACGAGCTTATTGGCTTTAATCCAGGGCATCATGGCGCGCAGCTTCTCGCCAACCTGCTCGATGGGATGCTCGGCCATAAGACGACGACGCGACAACAAAGTGGGCGCCCCCGCCCGGTTTTCCAGGATGAATTCCTTGGCGTACTCGCCCGTTTGAATTCGAACCAAGGCCTCTTTCATCGCGGCTTTGGCCTCGGGGCCAACCACCTTCGGACCCGTTACGTATTCACCGAATTCAGCGTTGTTCGAGATGGAATAGTTCATGTTAGCGATGCCACCTTCGTAAATCAGATCAACGATGAGCTTGAGCTCGTGCAGACACTCAAAGTAGGCCATTTCAGGGGCGTAACCGGCTTCAACCAAGGTTTCAAAACCAGCCTTAATGAGCTCTACTGTTCCACCACAAAGCACGGCCTGCTCACCAAACAAGTCGGTCTCGGTCTCTTCACGGAAGTTGGTTTGAATAATGCCGGCCTTACCACCACCAATGGCACTGGCATAGGCCAAAGCCACGTTGCGAGCATTACCAGTGGTGTCTTGGTGAACAGCTATAAGGCAGGGAACACCACCGCCTTGCGCGTAGGTGCCACGCACAGTGTGACCTGGCGCTTTTGGCGCAATCATGATCACATCGAGGTCGGCCCTTGTAGTCACCTGGCCGTAATGCACATTAAAGCCGTGGGCGAAAGCTAGGACAGCATTTTGCTTAATGACTGGGGCAATGTCGGCCTGATAGACCGAGGCAATTGTCTCGTCGGGCATGAGTAGCATAACAAGATCGGCGTCTTTTACGGCGTCACGAATTTCGGCCACCTTTAGGCCTGCCTTCTCGGCCTTGCCCCATGAGGCACCCTCTTTACGAAGGCCAACGACAACGTTCATTCCGCTGTCGTTTAGATTTAAGGCATGGGCATGGCCCTGCGACCCGTAGCCGATAATGGCAATTCGCTTGCCTTTTAATAAAGAGAGGTCACAGTCCTTGTCATAGAACACATTCATGGGAAGACGCCTTTCGCTGTGCAGCAGTTCGTAAAAATTAAACACGCAGAACACGGTCGCCACGGGCGATGCCCGAGGATCCTGTTCGTACAGTTTCCAAAATGCAATCGGACTCGAGCGCCTCAAGAAAGCCGTCGAGCTTTATGCTGTCGCCGGTTAGCTCGATGGTGTAGCTTTTATCGGTGACATCAATGATGCGGCCTCGGAAAATATCGGCCATTCGCTTCATTTCCTCGCGCTCACGCCCGATGGCGCGAACCTTGACAAGCATAAGCTCGCGCTCAATGTGTGGTTGCTCGGCAAGATCCATCAGCTTTACAACCTCAACGAGGCGGTTCAGGTGTTTTGTGATTTGCTCGATGACGTCGTCCGATCCACGGGTGACGATGGTCATTCGTGAAAGCGATGCGTCTTCTGTTGGGGCAACCGTTAAGGTCTCAATGTTGTAACCCCGGGCTGAAAACAAACCAACAACGCGCGATAAGGCTCCGGGCTCGTTTTCGAGCAGCACAGAAATAATATGTTTCATTGTTTTTATCCTTATCTGGCTCAGAGCTCTTCGGCGCCAAGAAGCATCTCGGTAAGGCCTTTACCCGACTGCACCATAGGCCAGACGTTTTCGGTCTGGTCGGTAATGAAGTCCATAAAGACCAATCGATCTTTAAGCGCTAAAGCTTCACGAAGCGCACCCTCGACATCGGAAGGCTTGTCGATACGCATACCCACATGGCCATAAGACTCAGCAAGCTTCACAAAATCGGGCAATGAGTCCATGTAGCTTTCTGAATAGCGGCTTCCGTACTCAATTTCCTGCCACTGACGAACCATACCCAGGTAGCGGTTGTTGAGGTTCACAATTTTAATGGGCAGCCGGTACTGCTGGCAGGTGGACAGCTCTTGAATGCACATTTGAATGGAGGCTTCACCCGTAATACAGACTGTCTCGGCATCGGGGTTGGCAAACTTCACGCCCATGGCATAGGGAAGCCCCACACCCATGGTGCCAAGACCGCCGGAATTGATCCAGCGCCGCGGCTTATCAAACTTGTAGTACTGGGCCGCCCACATTTGATGCTGTCCGACGTCAGAGGTGATAAAGGCATCACCATTGGTAAGCCGCCAAACAGTCTCCACCACTGACTGCGGCTTAATGGCCGTGTCACTGGTCTTGTAGGCAAGGCAGTCTTTACCGCGCCATTGCTCAATTTGTGACCACCAGTTCGAAAGCCCCCGAGAGCCTGGCTTTTCACCCGGCTTAAGCGACTCTTTCAGAATGGCAAGTAGCTCGACCATGACATCTTTCACATCCCCAACAATGGGAACGTCCACCTTCACGCGCTTGGAAATGGAGGAAGGATCGATGTCGATATGAATAATTTTCCTAGGGTTTTGCGCAAAGTGTTTCGGGTTACCGATCACGCGGTCGTCAAAACGTGCACCAATAGCAATGAGAACGTCGCAGTTCTGCATGGCCATGTTGCACTCGTAGGTGCCATGCATACCCGGCATACCTAGAAATTTCTTATCGGTTGCGCGGTAGGCGCCCAGCCCCATAAGTGTGTTGGTACACGGGTAATCCAGCATATCCACAAGTTCGTTAAGTTCGCTTGAGGCATTGGCAAGAATAACCCCGCCCCCGGTGTAGATCATGGGGCGCTCAGCAGCGAGAATCATTTGGGCCGCCTTGCGGATCTGGCCCGAGTGGCCTTTGACCACAGGATTGTACGAACGCATGGAAATGGTCTGCGGATACTCGTACTTGCATTTAGCCACAGTGACGTCCTTGGGAACGTCTACAAGCACAGGGCCTGGCCGTCCAGTACTTGCAAGGTGAAAAGCCTTCTTCATGGTGCTTGCAAGATCTTTCACGTCTTTCACCAGGAAGTTATGTTTCACACACGGCCTTGTAATACCAACGGTGTCGCATTCTTGAAAGGCATCGAGGCCAATAGCATGCGTAGGAACCTGCCCACTAATAACGACCATGGGGATGGAGTCCATGTAGGCCGTTGCAATGCCTGTGACGGCGTTGGTGACCCCCGGTCCGCTGGTCACGATACAAACGCCCACCTTATCGCTTGAGCGGGCATAGGCGTCGGCCGCGTGCACAGCCGCCTGCTCGTGCCGTACGAGAATGTGTTTAATTGACTTTTGTTTAAAGATTTCGTCGTAGATGTAGAGG
>JAYNLI010000050.1:0-876 GCA_038111655.1 Bordetella sp. | reverse complement strand
AATTCCATAAGTTTCGGTCCTAAACAGTTCCAGAGTTCCCTGCCCGCCGGCACCACCGAGCGAACTCGGCGACACAGGCCTTGGTACGGGGCCTTTGAGCTGATGGATCGTGGGCAGGAGGCCTTTTTGGGACCCCCGCCAACGGCATTCCTTTATCAGTCGCTTGCCAATGATTTTTGACAACCTTTAAATGATAGGTGGCTGTATTTGTTCGGTCAAATTGATCGAGAGCAACTGACCATCGAAACTCACCGTCGACTACTACGAAAACAAGAGTAGAACGAGTCAGTGAGGCTGGGCCAGGGCCCGGACACTTAAGTGGCCGATGCCGTCCGATGAATAAGCTGGGTGCCCGCCATGAAATCGTGCAGAGTCTGGCGATCGCGGCGAAAGAGAGGCACCAAGAGCCAGAGCCCTGTTAAAACGCTAAGGGTTGCCCATACAAAGCGCTTAAAAGCCTGGCGGCGACTCAGCGGGCCACCGGACTGGGTATCCACAAGCTGAATACGCAGCGTCTGCATGGGTAGTGTCACCCGTCCTTGGCTCCAACCCCACACAAAATAGCCTGCAATGGCGCCATAGACACAGACCTGCAGACCCACGCGACGTAGAAAATCACCCCCCGTTTGAGTCGTGCCGTCTGCAGGGGCCGGCGGGACGGCTGACGCCTCCGGCGGAGAACTTCCAGTAAGCACGGTGTAAACAAACGCAACGACAAGAACCGGGCCTACCAAAAGAAAGACCTCGTACCCCATGCTCACGAACCGGCGCCAAATGGAAACAAACCGACGGTCGCTGGCTGGCACAGGGGTGAGCCATTGGCTTCGTGACTGCGGCTTAGTGGACGATGCGCTCAAACGACAATTGCCCTTCTTT
>JAYNLI010000049.1:516-8550 GCA_038111655.1 Bordetella sp. | reverse complement strand
ATCAATCATCATGACCACGAACAGGAACAAGACCATGACTGCACCCACGTAGACCAGCACCAGCGTAATAGCAAGGAACTCGGCCTCGAGCAAAAGCCAGATGGAGGCGGCACTAAAAAACGACAAGACCAGAAAGAGCGCAGCGTGCACAGGGTTGCGCGCCGTAATCACCCGCAAGGCCGCAAAGATCAAAATGGCGGAAAAGCTGTAGAAGAGTGCGTCGTTAATGAACATTTTTATTATGGATGTTTAATGTCGCTAGGCTCTATCGGTAGGGAGCATCCTTAGCTCGGTCGCGCGCAATCTCTTCCTCGTAGCGGTCGCCCACAGCCAAAAGCATATATTTGGTGAAGTAAAGATCACCGCGCTTTTCGCCGTGATACTCGTGAATATTGGTTTCCACAATAGAGTCCACGGGACAACTCTCTTCACAAAAACCACAAAAAATACACTTCGTCAGGTCGATGTCGTAACGAGTGGTGCGACGCGTGCCGTCCTCGCGTTGCTCGGACTCGATGGTAATAGCCTTCGCAGGGCACACCGCCTCACAAAGCTTACAGGCAATACAACGCTCTTCGCCGTTAGGATAGCGGCGCAGTGCATGCAGCCCACGAAACCTTGGCGACATGGGTGTTTTCTCTTCCGGGTACTGAATGGTGATTTTGCGTGCAAAAAGATTACGTCCGGTTACAGACAAGCCCTTAAGCATCTCAACCAGCATGAAGGATTTAACAAACTGAACAAGAGTTCTCATAACGTGCCTAACCCTAGTTACCCCAAATGGACCACGGTGTCTGCATCCAGATACCGACAACCACAAGCCAGACAAGTGTCACAGGAATGAAAATCTTCCAACCTAGACGCATGATCTGGTCGTAGCGATAACGCGGGAAAGAGGCGCGTAGCCAAATGAACATGCTTACAACAAGGAATGTTTTAAGCCCAAGCCAAATCCAACCCGGAATAAACAAAAGCTCGGCCAGTGGCGCATCCCAACCACCTAAGAACATAATGGCTGCCAACATCGACAGCAGAATCATGTTGGCGTACTCAGCGAGGAAGAAGATGGCAAAGGACATACCGGAGTACTCCACCATATGACCGGCCACAATTTCCGACTCCCCCTCGACGACATCGAAAGGGTGGCGGTTAGTCTCAGCAACAGTGGAGATGAAATAGACAACAAATATCGGAAGTAATGGCAACCAATTCCATGACAAGAAGTTAAGGCCTGCGTCGTGAAACTGCCCTTGTTGCTGGCTAAGAACAATTTGGGTGAGATTCAAACTACCCGACACCATAAGTACAACCACCATGGCAAAGCCAATGGCCAGCTCGTAAGACACCATTTGGGCCGAGGCGCGCATGGCAGCAAGAAACGCATACTTAGAATTTGACGCCCAGCCGGCAAGAATGACGCCGTAAACCTCAAGCGAGGTAATGGCCAACAAGAATAGAAGCCCGGCGTTAATGTTCGCAAGCACGACATCGGGCCCGAAAGGAATGACAGCCCAGGCGGCCAGTGCAGGCATGATGGTCATTACAGGAGCAAGCAAATAAAGCCCCTTGCTTGCTTGCGTAGGTAGAATAATTTCTTTGGTGAGCAGCTTCAGACTGTCAGCAATGGGCTGTAACAGACCTAGGGGACCAACGCGATTCGGGCCAAGGCGTACGTGCATCCAGCCAATTAGTTTGCGCTCCCAAAGCGTAAGGTAAGCAACGGCCCCTAGAATTGGTATAACAATAATTGATATCTTGAGAAGGTTATATACAACAGGCCAGGCCAAGCCCAAATGGGTCTGCCCTAGCGTTTCAAGAGAAACAAGAAACTCGCCCATGCTCTAACTGGGTTCCTTGACAAGCGTCTTGCCGCCCGATGAGGGCTGGCCTTGCGAGGCTTTGGTGACAGGCTTGATTACCACCTTGCCATAACCTATGTGAATGGCCCGCAAGGCGGGATGCCCCATGCTGAATCGAATGACATCGCGTGCTAGGCGCGGGGTACTTGCAAGCTCAAGCACGACCTCGGCGTCGTCCTGTCGAATTTTGGCCAACATGCCGGGAACCAAGGACAACTCCTTCAGCTTCTCGGGATGCAACCAAGCCTTAGGCGCTGCAGATTGCTGGGTCTGGGATAGGCTCTCCGCGCGTCGAACAATGCTGTCGACCATGTAAATGGGAAGCTCAGGTAGCCGCTCGAGTTCGGCATGACCAAGACTAAGCGCCGCGCTGGTCTCGGGGGTAAAGCTTGCCTGTTTCACGCTCCCGTTCAAGCTGAAAAGGCCGTTGTCCTGGATCGTGTAGGCCTGAAGTGCCTGGGCTCGTACCTGCTCGGAACTGTTTTGATCAAAGCCCTCGATGTCAAGCAGGTTGCCCAACACACGAAGAATCTTCCAACCTGGACGTGTCTGCCCTGCCGGCGGAACTGCCGCTTCGAAGCTTTGAAGACGCCCCTCGATATTCACATAACTTCCCGAGGTTTCGGTGAAGGGTGCCATGGGCAGCATGACATCGGCCACTTGATCAACGGCTGACCTGTAACTGGTTAATGCCACAACACCAATACCTGCCTTCAGGCCCGAAACAACCCGCGGACCATTGAAGCAATCGAGCGCAGGCTCGAGCTGGCACAAAAGATAAGCGGAGGCCGGATCTTCAAAAGCGTGCACGGCAGATTTGCCACCGGCATGTGTAGCAGGCAGGGCACCTGCAAGACTTGCACCCACCCAGTTCGCGCCTGGCGTGAGTACAGCAAGCTGGCCACCTCGCAAATTAGCCATATGCTGCGCCAGCGCGATAATGCGGGAAGCCTGTGGATGATGAAGGGCCTGTCCACCAATGACCACAATGAAGGACTGAGACTGGTCCTGCGATTGAGGAAAATTGCTTTCGTCAAGCCATGCACGTAAAGACTGCAGCCCCGAAGCCTCGTCTTCAGTCTCATGGCCAATTGGCTCTTTGGTCTTTCCTTTGGCCGACCTCGCCTTAGTGGACTTGGCCGATGCTGGGTTGCCAAGGCCAGCGATGATGTCCTCGAGCGCTGTAACCCAGTGCGAAGGTGGTAGAGCCACCGAGGCATGAATAGGCATTAAGAGCGCATCGTGCATAGCCGATAGACTGGCCACCTGGCCACCCCTGCGCACGGCTTGGCGAATACGCTGGGCGATAAGAGGCTGCTCGGCCCGAAGCTGCGAGCCAATAAGAAGAACACGCTGAGCCGAAGAAAATTCAGCCAAAGGAAACCCGAAGGCTAAGGAGCCCGAGATATGGTCATCGAAATGGGGATCGGAAAGCCCCACACGAAAATCGATGGACTGGCTTTTCAAACCACGAATGAGCTTGGACGTTAGGTGTGCTTCTTCCACCGTGACCATCGGCGACATAAGCGCACGAACACGGTTCGCTCCACGGGCCGATGCTGACTTTAAAATGCCGGCGGCCTTCTCAAGAGCCTCATGCCAATCCGCCTCGCGCCATTGGCCTCGCTCATCACGTACCATGGGGGTGGTAAGCCGATCATCGCTATTCAGAGCCTCGTAACTAAAGCGATCACGATCGGAAATCCAGCATTCGTTAACCGCCTCGTTCTCAAGCGGAACGACTCGCAGAACCTTGCCTGCCTTTGACTGAACAACAAGGTTAGACCCAAGACCGTCGTGCGGACTAATGCTGCGCCGGCGACTAAGTTCCCACGTGCGAGCAGCGTAACGGAAAGGCTTACTGGTAAGCGCACCCACCGGGCAGACGTCAATCATGTTGCCAGAGAGTTCACTCTGAACAGCACCCCCGACAAAGGACATGATTTCAGAATGCTCACCACGATGGGCCATTCCGAGTTCCATAACGCCTGCGATTTCTTGACCAAAGCGAACGCAACGTGTGCAATGAATGCAACGTGACATTTCTTGGGCAGAGATAAGCGGGCCCATTGGCTTATGAAAGACCACACGCTTGGTCTCGGTGTATTTCGAGGCCGAAGGTCCATAGCCCACTGCAAGGTCTTGCAACTGACATTCACCACCCTGGTCGCAAATGGGGCAGTCAAGCGGGTGGTTGATAAGCAGAAATTCCATGACGCCCTGCTGGGCAAGCTTGGCCTTTTCAGAGGCCGTGAACACTTTCATGCCTGCGGCAACGGGAGTTGCGCATGCCGGCAAAGGCTTTGGCGCTTTTTCGACCTCTACTAGGCACATGCGGCAGTTGGCCGCAATGGAAAGCTTCTTGTGATAGCAAAAATGAGGAACGTACAGCCCAAGCTTGTGAGCAGCATCCATGAGCATGCTGCCTGCAGGCACCTCGACTTTTCTGCCGTCAACTTCGAGTTCAATCATAGCCATGGGGGCTCACCAGGCAGGTTTTGTGAACAATGTGATGTTCAAACTCGCTTCGGAAATTTTTGATGAAAGCGCGCACAGGCATCGCCGCCGCATCACCCAAGGCACAAATGGTTCGTCCTTGGATGTTGTTCGCCACACGATTGAGCTGCTCAAGGTCGTCCTCGGTGCCCTTACCCTCTTCAATACGTTTAACCATGCGCCAGAGCCAGCCGGTGCCCTCTCGGCAAGGCGTGCACTGCCCGCAAGACTCTTCATGGTAGAAAGACGAGAGACGCAAGAGGCAACGTACCATGCAACGGGTCTCATCCATAACAATGACCGCACCCGAGCCCAACATGGAGCCCGCCTTCGCAATGGAGTCGTAGTCCATGTCGGTGGCCATCATCACCTCGGCTGTCAGAACGGGCATCGAGGAGCCCCCGGGAATAACGGCCTTCAGCGCATTGCCGTTACGCATACCACCGGCAAGCTCAAGTAGCTTCGCAAACGATGTACCTAATGGAATCTCGTAATTACCTGGCCGCTCAACATCGCCACTGACAGAAAATACTTTGGTGCCGCCGTTGTTGGGTCGACCAACATCAAGATAAGCCTGACCTCCGTTACGAATAATCCAGGGTACCGCGGCAAAGGTTTCGGTATTGTTAATGGTGGTTGGCTTGCCATAGAGCCCATAGCTTGCTGGAAACGGTGGCTTAAAGCGCGGCTGGCCCTTCTTGCCCTCAAGTGATTCCAGCAAGGCCGTTTCTTCCCCGCAAATGTAAGCGCCGTAGCCGTGATGGGCATGGAGCTCGAAATCGAACCCCTTACCAAGAATATTCTTGCCAAGCAGGCCTGCCGCCCGGGCTTCATCAAGTGCTTCTTCAAACCGCTCGTAAACCGAGAAAATCTCGCCGTGAATGTAGTTGTAACCCACTGTGATACCCATGGCATAGGCGGCAATGGCCATACCCTCGATGACGACATGCGGGTTGTAGCGAAGAATGTCACGGTCTTTAAAGGTCCCCGGCTCGCCCTCGTCGGAGTTGCAAACCAGATACTTTTGAACAGGAAGCTTGGCGGGCATGAAGCTCCACTTCAAACCCGTGGGGAAACCCGCGCCGCCACGGCCACGCAGTACCGAGGCCTTGACCTCGGCAATGACTTCTTCTTGGGTCATTCCCGGGCCGCCGTCGGCACCAAGAATTTTACGAAGCGCCTTGTAACCTCCGCGCGCCTCGTAGTCACGAAGACGCCAGCCGTCGGGGCTAAGGTCGGCAAAAATTTGTGGCGAAATGTGCCGACCGTGAAAACAGGTGTCAATAATTGGAATATCAGGTGCGCCCATTGAGTTTGGCCTCCTCCTTGAGTTCTTCCAACAAAGCATCAATGCGTTCAAAGGACATAAAACTGCACATACGATGGTTATTCACCAGCATGACCGGTGAATCGCCGCAGGCACCCATGCATTCGCCTTCTTGAAGTGTGAAAAGACCGTCTTCTGTGGTTTCGTTCAGGCCTATACCAAGCTTCGCTTTCAGGTAGGACGCAATTTTTTCACCATCACGAAGCGCGCACGGCAGATTGGTACAGACCGTGAGCTTGTAACGTCCAATGGGTGACTGGTTGTACATGTTGTAGAAGGTTGTGACCTCGTGCACGGCCATAGGCGCCATGCCCAGGTAGGCAGCAATGTCAACCTCCACGTCGGGCGAGATGTACCCCTTCTCCACCAGGGCAATACGTAAGGCTGCCATGACCGCAGACTGACGTTGGTCAGCAGGGTACTTCGCAATCTCGCGGTCGATTTGTCGGTAGGCCGATTCCGATAGAACCCGCGCCGGCGGGCTAAGCCCACCCGCAAGATCGATGGGCATTTGCGCCAACATGGGCTGAACCTTCACCACCTGGGGCTTGCCTGCAGCGCTCATCGGTCGATTTCTCCAAACACAATGTCTTGGGTGCCAATAATGGTGACAACATCGGCCAGCATGTGGCCCTTAGCCATTTCCTCGAGGGCCTGCAGATGGGCAAAGCCCGGCGCACGAATCTTGACACGCCAAGGCATGTTTGCTCCATCGGAAACCAGGTAAATACCAAACTCACCTTTTGGATGCTCAACGGCCGCGTAGCACTCGCCCTCGGGCACATGAAAGCCCTCAGTAAAAAGCTTGAAGTGGTGAATAAGCTCTTCCATGTTGGACTTCATGGACTCCCGGTCGGGAGGGGCCACCTTGTAGTTTTCGGAAATCACGGGACCCGGATTCGCCCGCAGCCACTGAACGCACTGCTGAATAATGCGGTTACTTTCGCGCATCTCGGCCATACGCACCAAGTAGCGATCGTAACTATCGCCCTCGGTTCCAATGGGAACGTCGAACTGCAGGCGGTCGTAGACCTCGTAAGGTTGGGTTTTACGCAGATCCCATTCAACGCCCGAGCCGCGCAACATTGGACCGGTGAAGCCTAGGGCCTTCGCGCGTTCAGGGCTCACCACGCCAATACCTACAAGCCTTTGCTTCCAGATGCGGTTATCGGTAAGCAGTGTTTCGTATTCATCGACACACGAAGGAAAACGCTTGCTGAAGTCATCGATGAAATCAAGCAAGGAGCCTTCGCGGTTTTGATTAAGCCTGCGCACTTTGGAATTGCTACGCAGACGATTGACTTGGTATTTAGGCATGGCATCGGGCAGGTCTCGGTAGACCCCGCCCGGCCGGTAGTAAGCGGCATGCATACGAGCACCCGACACGGCCTCGTAGCAGTCCATGAGGTCTTCACGTTCGCGGAAGGCATAGAGGAAGACCGCCATAGCTCCGACATCAAGGCCGTGAGCTCCAATCCATAACAAGTGGTTCAGGATGCGCGTGATCTCGTCAAACATGACGCGGATGTACTGGGCGCGAATGGGAACCTCGACACCCATAAGCTTTTCAATGGCCATGACATAGGCATGCTCGTTACACATCATGGACACGTAGTCGAGCCTGTCCATGTAGGGGACCGACTGCAAGAAAGTCTTGGACTCGGCTAACTTTTCAGTGCCACGATGCAAGAGTCCGATATGCGGGTCGGCCCGTTGCACCACTTCGCCATCGAGCTCGAGCACAAGGCGTAGAACCCCGTGAGCCGCAGGATGCTGTGGGCCAAAGTTAAGCGTGTAGTTTTTAAGCTCGGCCATACTGTTCCTCACGAACAACGCGTGGTGTGATGTCGCGCGGCTCGATGGTGACGGGCTGATAAACCACACGACGTTGCTGAGCGTCGTAACGCATTTCGACGTAGCCCGAAGTGGGGAAGTCTTTTCGGAATGGATGTCCGACAAAGCCATAATCGGTAAGAATGCGTCGAAGGTCATTGTGACCGGCAAAGACAACGCCGTAAAGGTCGAATGCCTCGCGCTCGTACCAGCCCGCAGAAGGCCAGACCGACACAAGGCTTGGCAACTGTGGCAGGTGGTCGTCGGTGCAGAAGACCTTCAAACGAATGCGCTGATTTCGGTTAACTGACAGAAGATGAACCACTACAGCAAATCGGGGGCCCTCGTAGCGGCCGTCTTTAAAGCCCATGTAATCCATGCCACACAGGTCAATCAGGGTATCGAATTCAAGACCCTGGGTGTCTCGCAATGCAAGGCCAAGTTCAACAAGGGTCGCTGCCGGCGCCTCAACCGTAACCTCGCCGAAACTTTCGTAGGCTCGCGATACCAGGCCACCGA
>JAYNLI010000049.1:0-506 GCA_038111655.1 Bordetella sp. | reverse complement strand
GCTAATAACAGCGGCAGGGATTGCGCCTCTGTGGCTTCGCTAGGGTCTCGGGTCGCAGGTGTCTCGGGCATAATGATGAAAGGCGCCTTTCTTAACCACGGGCAATAGTGCTTGAACGCCGAATTTTGTTTTGCAGCTGAATAATTCCATACAGAAGCGCCTCAGCCGTAGGCGGACAGCCAGGCACATAAACATCGACAGGCACAATGCGGTCGCAGCCGCGAACAACCGAGTACGAGTAGTGGTAATAGCCACCGCCATTGGCGCAGGAGCCCATGCTAATGACCCAACGCGGCTCGGGCATTTGATCGTAGACCTTACGAAGTGCAGGCGCCATTTTGTTGCACAGGGTGCCCGCAACAATCATGAGGTCGGACTGCCTTGGGCTTGGACGAAAGACAACACCAAAACGATCAAGGTCGTAGCGTGACGCACCGGCATGCATCATTTCGACCGCGCAACAGGCAAGGCCGAATGTCATGGGCCAGAGCGAGCCTGTACGCGTC
>JAYNLI010000048.1:0-8761 GCA_038111655.1 Bordetella sp. | reverse complement strand
TGACAGGCTTGTCGAATAGATCCGAGCTTCTTAAACAGGCACTTAAGGCCCTCATCGAAAGAGAGGCCGCTTTGCGGCTCAGTCGATTGGGAGGCACGGCACCCGCTATACAGCCCATCACCCGCCGTAGGCCCACTGACGATGATTCTTGTTGATACCTCGGTCTGGATTGATCATTTCAGACAAGGAGATGACTGCTTAGTGGATCTATTAAGAAGCGGCCAAGTTCTTACTCATGAGTTGGTTATTGGAGAACTGGCATGCGGTTCACTGCCTGACAGAGCAAATACGTTGGCAAACTTGCTGGCGCTTCCTCGTTTACCCAACCTGCCATTTGAAGAAACACTCTTAGCCATAGACCGGCTTAAACTAAGTTCGAATGGTATTGGGTTTGTTGATGTCAGCCTTCTAAGCGCGGCACTTGTCTCGCCATGTGTACTCTGGTCGCGTGACAAAAGACTTTTGAGTGTTGTCGAAACTTTGGGTATCTCTTTTCAGGAGTTCAACTAGGTGATCAAAATCGGAATTGTTGGTGGTACGGGCTACACGGGGGTGGAGCTTCTTAGGCTCTTAGCCCAGCACCCGCATGCAGAGCTTCTTGCCATTACATCACGCACAGAAGTGGGCATACCCGTGGCCGACCTTTTCCCATCGCTACGTAAACGAGCAAACCTAGCCTTTAGCGACCCCGCCCAGGCGCCCCTGAAAGACTGCGATTTAGTGTTCTTCGCTACACCCCATGGGGTGGCTATGGAGCAGGCGCGATCCCTTCTAGAAAAAGGCGTGAAGGTCATTGACCTGGCCGCTGACTTTCGCCTGCGAGACCCGGCGGAGTTTGAACGTTGGTACAAAATGCCGCACAGCTGCACCGACCTTCTTGGCGAGGCGGTTTACGGCCTGCCGGAAGTGCAACGCGAGGCCATTCGTTCGGCTCGATTAATTGGCCTGCCGGGCTGCTACCCCACCGCCGTGCAGTTGGGTTACTTACCCGTACTTGAACAGTCCGGTCTTGTTGACCCAGCAAGCCTTATTGCCGACTGCAAGTCGGGTGTCAGTGGAGCGGGCCGTAAGGCCGAGGTAAATATTCTGTTTAGTGAGGCTGGTGATAACTTTAAGGCTTATGGGGTGGAGGGTCACAGACACTGGCCCGAAATTACCCAAGGCCTGAAAACCATCATGGCCAGAACTGGGCAGCCCACTAGCGTGCAAGAGGCGCTTGCCATGGCCTTCGTGCCGCACCTTACGCCCATGATTCGCGGCATTCATGCCACGCTTTATGCAAGGCTTACAGAGAAAGGTATGGGCACCGATATTCAGGCTCTTTACGAGGCACGCTACGCCAACGAGCCTTTTGTGGATGTCCTACCTGCAGGCAGCACGCCGGAGACGCGTTCGGTAAGAGCCTCGAACTTTATGCGCATTGCCGTGCATCGCCCACCGGTCCGCTTGGGCGAGGCCTCGAACCTGCTTTGTATTCTGGTAGTGGAAGACAACCTGGTGAAGGGAGCATCGGGCCAGGCGGTTCAGGTGATGAACCTGATGTTTAATCTGCCAGAAACCACAGGGCTAAGCCTTGTGCCGGTGCTGCCTTAGGCGCAAAATTAAAGTATCTTTATTATTCCTAAAAGGATCTCCTCATGACCGCTGCCGTAGAAACCGCCAACCTTCAAAACGACACACCCGACATTCCCGAGCCATTGGTGTTCACAGAGTCGGCTGCCAACAAGGTGAAGACGCTCATTGATGAAGAAGGCAACCCCGAGCTCAAACTGCGGGTGTTTGTTCAGGGTGGGGGCTGCTCAGGCTTTCAATATGGCTTCACCTTCGATGAAGCCGTGAACGAAGACGACGCTGTAATGGAGAAAAACGGTGTTCAGCTTCTTATTGACAGCATGAGTTACCAGTATTTAATTGGCGCCGAGATTGACTACAAAGAAGATCTTGAGGGTGCTCAGTTTGTGATCAAGAACCCCAATGCCACCACCACCTGTGGCTGCGGGTCCAGCTTCTCCGTTTGATTCTTCTCGATGACTGCAAGAGCTCGGCCGATGCGCCGAGCTCTTTGTTTTTTGAAGACCCGCTTTCGCACTGGCGGGTTTTTCATGTTCAGGAGTTGATCAAAACCCTGAACGCCATGGAAGCTTCCCGGGCAAACGGGCAGTACGTGGTGACCTTGTTTTCCTACGAATTGGGTAATGCGCTTCAAGACATTCAGAAGAGTGCCTCACGAGTTGCTGACGGTGGCCACGAGGCTCATAGGGATGGCGAAGCAGAAGACACGGCAGGTGCACCCCCTTCGTCAGTCGAGCCGTTGCTAGAGGCCTTTGCCTTTAACCAATGCAAACGCCTAAGCAATGATCAGGTGCTTGAATGGCTTCAAGCGTGTACGAATGCCATGGCCGAGAAGGATCGTACTGCAGGTCTTCTTAATGTCAACGCAAGCCTTAGCGAAGACGACTACGCACAAAACATTGCCACCATTCAGGCCTACATTGCCAAGGGCGACACCTACCAGGTCAATCACACCTTTCAACTTCGTGCCCACAACTTTGGTCACCCCTTGGCGTTATACAGCCGGCTTCGTATGCGTCAGCCGGTTCGCTACGGGGCTTATGTTGAAACGCCTGATCGTCAGGTGCTTTGTTTCTCCCCCGAGCTTTTTATTAAAAACGAAGACGGCTTGCTCACTGCCAAGCCCATGAAGGGAACCTTAAGCCGATTACAGACTAAGGCTTCCGATCTTTCAAGTAACGAGAAAGATCGCGCCGAGAATTTAATGATCACCGACCTTATTCGCAACGACCTTGGCCGAATCTGCGAGACGGGAAGCATTAAGGTGCCCGCGCTTTTTGATGTAGAGGAGGTAGGGGATGTATACCAAATGACCTCCACCATTAACGGCAGGCTGAAGCCAGGGCTTTCACTGCATGAGATTCTTCGCGCTAGCTTTCCCTGCGGCTCGGTGACTGGGGCGCCAAAGAAGCGCACCATGGAAATTATTGCCGAGCTTGAGCTGCATGACCGCGGGCTTTACTGCGGCTCCATTGGGCTTTTTGAGCCTAATGGAAACTTTCAACTCAACGTAGTGATTCGCGCGCTTGAGATCAATGCCAATCGGCAGGTGCGTATTGGTATAGGATCGGGCATCACCATTGATTCGCAGGCCAGCAAAGAATGGCAGGAGTGTTCGGTGAAGGCGGGCTTTGTGACTGGGCTTTCTTCGCCCGTGGGTTTGATTGAGACCATGCGGATAGAGAACGGCCAGGCACCCTTGTTGGCTTTGCATTTAAATCGCATGCAGGCTTCAGCCAAGGCTCTGGGCATGGTGTTCAACCGAGGTGGTCTTGAAGCTCAGGTTCAAGACTATCTTCAATCGTGTTTACAGGGTACTTTTCGGCTTCGTTTGGAGCTCTCCCCTGAAGGGGAACTGCAGTTAAGTCATGGCGTCCTTGAGCCCTTGGTTGGCATGCAAAGACTTTTCTGGGCGCGCGATCTTTTGGGCAATGATGCGGCCCTAATGCACAGCACAAACCCACTGCTTGCGCATAAAACCACAGCACGCTCGGTCTACGATACGGGCTGGAAGGCGGCTGTTGAGAACGGTGGCTTTGATGTCCTGTTTGTAAATGAGCGAGGGGAAGTGACCGAGGGCGGTCGCAGCAACCTGTTCGTCTGTTCGAATGGGCAATGGTGGTCGCCGCCCCTGCATTCGGGCGTCCTTCCCGGGGTTATGCGTGAACAGCTTCTTAATCCCCAGGCATCCCTTGCCCACACAAAAGAGACAGCTCTCTTTAATACCGGTCTTGCGCGTTCCATTCTTAGTGGTGCACAGGAACGCGTGCTTTACGAGAAGGATGTTCTTAACGCCGATGCACTGGCTGTGGTGAATGCTTTGCGGGGCGTTATGCCTGCAAGCATCCTTGAATATTAGAAGTCTGATTTCTAATATTCAAGGAAAAATAAGCTACTCGACTGCCTTCACCATGTCCTCGACGACCTTTTTGGCGTCTCCAAACACCATCATGGTCTTATCCATGTAAAACAATTCATTATCAAGACCTGCGTAGCCCGAAGCCATAGAGCGTTTGTTCACAATCACGGTGGCCGCCTTGTAGGCTTCCAATATAGGCATCCCAAAAATAGGGCTTCCCGGGGTGCGTGCTGCGGGGTTTACCACGTCATTCGCACCAAGCACCAGAACAACATCGGTCTGCCCAAACTCGCCGTTAATGTCTTCCATTTCGTGCACCTGATCGTAAGGCACCTCGGCCTCGGCGAGCAGCACGTTCATATGGCCAGGCATGCGACCTGCCACCGGGTGAATGGCATAGCGAACGTCAATACCCTTCTCGGTCAACTTCTCGGTAAGTTCTTTAAGTGCATGCTGGGCACGCGCCACGGCAAGGCCATAGCCCGGAACAATAATGACGGAATCCGCATTGGCCAAAAGAAAGGCAGCATCGTCGGGCGAACCACTTTTAACAGGGCGCTGAGCTTGGTCGCCCGCGGCCGCGGAAGCGCCAGCA
Source organism: Bordetella sp. (assembly GCA_038111655.1). Lineage (GTDB taxonomy): Bacteria > Pseudomonadota > Gammaproteobacteria > Burkholderiales > Burkholderiaceae_A > Hahnella. Next base: position 4,235 of record JAYNLI010000048.1, on the reverse strand, counting down.
TCACCTCCAAAGCCACCCAGAATCACATTAAAGAAGCTGCGATTCATGGCCTTGCACATGATGTAAGACAGAATGGCACCCGAGGAGCCCACCAGCGAGCCCGCAATAATAAGCATGGAGTTCCCCAGCGAGAAGCCAATACCCGCGGCTGCCCAACCGGAATAGCTATTCAACATACTGACGACCACCGGCATGTCCGCCCCGCCAATGGGAATGATAATAAGCACGCCCAGAACGAAGCTAAGGGCCAGCATAAGGAGGAAGGCTTCCCAGCTTTCTGTGAACATGAACACCAGACCAAGGCCAATGGTTGCAATTCCAAGAAGAAGGTTCAGCATGTGCTGGCCGCTAAACACTACGGGCGCACCCTGAAAGAGACGGAACTTATACTTGCCCGAGAGCTTTCCGAAGGCAATGACCGAGCCACTAAAGGTAATCGCACCAATGGCAGCACCCAAGAAGAGTTCAAGCCGATTACCTATAGGAATGGGCTGACCCTTGGCCGCAATGTTCAGTGCATAGGGCTCGGCCACGGCGGCAACAGCAATAAACACTGCCGACATACCAATCATGGAATGCATGAAGGCCACGAGCTCGGGCATTTTTGTCATTTCCACGCGCTTGGCCATGGTGGCACCAATAAAGCCCCCCACAAGTAGGCCGCCCACGAGCAAACCAAGGCCTGAGCCAAACGAGGTTGTGGTGGCCATGGACTGCGCCATGGTGCCAATAAGGCCCACCGTGGTGATAATGGCAATGGCCATACCGGTCATGCCGAAGACGTTTCCACGAATGGAGGTGGTTGGATGGCTTAGGCCTTTAAGCGCCTGAATAAAGCAGACCGACGCCACCAAGTAAAGCAGCGTTACGGTATTCATAGGGAGGCTAAACATTTACGCAGCCCCCTTTTCTGAAGAAGCTCCTGCTGCAGGCTTTTTCTCTTTTTTCTTAAACATCTCAAGCATGCGCTTGGTGACTAAGAAGCCCCCGAACACATTCACTGCCGCAAGCGCCACGGCAAAAACCCCCATGGTCTGGCCGAGTATGGTCTCGGTTAAGGCTGCTGCCAGCATGGCACCCACAATCACAATGGCCGAAATGGCATTGGTGACTGCCATAAGCGGGGTGTGTAGTGCAGGCGTAACGTTCCAGACCACGTGGTAACCCACGTAAATGGCAAGCACAAAAATTATAAGGTTAGTAAGGGTGGGGTTAATCACATCCATCGGTGCTTCTCCGTTAAATCGGTCGCCTGCTTTGTGTGTTTCGCGTGTCTCTATTCAAGGGGTCCGTTGGCTCAACGCGTTAGGCTGGACGCATCACCTGACCATCGCGCGTCACAAGGGTTGCCGCCACGATGTCATCGTCCATGGGAACTTGAAACGCGCCCTCTTTAGTAAAGACAAGCTTAAGAAAGTCCAACAGGTTGCGGGCGTAAAGTGCCGAGGCATCGGTAGGCACAAGAGCCGCCATATTGGGCTGGCCCACAATACCTACTCCGTTACTGGTAGTAATGGTTTCATTAAGCACCGACAACGGGCAGTTACCGCCCTGCTCAACGGCCATGTCCACAATAACCGACCCAGGCTTCATGCTGGCGACCATGTCTTCGGTAATAAGCACCGGAGCCCTGCGGCCTGGAATAAGGGCCGTGGAAATCACAATATCGGCCTGCGCAATTCGCTTGGCCACTTCGGCGGCTTGCCGTTTCATCCAGCTCTCGGGCATAGGCCGAGCATACCCGCCCACGCCCTGGGCAGTCTCTCGTTCTTCCTCGGTCTCGTAAGGCACGTCAATAAACTTCGCGCCAAGCGATTCAATTTGCTCTTTCACGGCAGGCCGAACGTCACTGGCTTCAACCACCCCGCCAAGACGCTTGGCTGTGGCAATGGCCTGTAGTCCTGCAACCCCGGCACCAAGAATGACTACTCGGGCGGCCTTTACCGTTCCCGCTGCAGTCATAAGCATAGGGAAGATACGTGGGTAGGCGTCTGCGGCAAGCATGACGGCCTTGTAGCCCGCAAGGTTGGCTTGGGAAGACAGAACGTCAAGCGACTGGGCACGGGTGGTTCGGGGTGCAGCCTCCATGGCAAAGGCGGTGAGCCCCGCCGCGGCGAGTTTTTCCAGGCCTGCGCGGTCAAAGGGCGAGAGCATGCCAATAAGCACGGCGCCCTTTTTCATGGCCTTGAGCTCCTCGTCCAACGGGAAGCGCACCTTAAGCACCAGCTCGGCCGCAAGGGCTTGTGCCTGGTCCACCAGCTTGGCGCCGGCTTGCTCAAAGGCTGCATCCAGCATACTCGAGGCCCTACCTGCATCACGCGCGACGAGAACCTCATGGCCCTGCCCCACTAATTTTTTGACTGTTTCGGGAGAACCCGCCACGCGCGTCTCACCTGCCAGTGATTCTTTCGGAATCCCAATTTGCACGTCATGACTCCATTGTTTCGATAGACTTCGATGGTATATGACTGCGCTGAAACCTGCCCAGCCGGGCGCTTTGGGGTCCAGGATCCCGGCCACCCCGCTTGAGTCCCCCAACGATCTGCCCACCAACAGCCTGCCCGCCAAGCCTGCAACCGTGGTGGTGGGCCTATCAGGGGGCGTGGATTCTGCCGTGGCCGCGGCGAGGCTGAAGCAGCAAGGCCATCGGGTGATTGGCATCTTCATGAAAAACTGGGAGGACGATGACGACTCCGAGTACTGCTCCACCCGACAAGATTTCCTGGACGCTGCTTCGGTTGCAGACCGGCTTGGTATTGAGTTGCAGGCCGTTAACTTTGCAGCAGATTACAAAGACCGCGTGTTTGCCGAGTTCTTGCGCGAGTACGAGGCGGGCCGCACCCCCAACCCCGATGTGCTTTGCAATGCTGAGATAAAGTTCAAGGCCTTTTTAGACCACGCCTTTAAACAGGGGGCTGACTTCATTGCCACGGGCCACTATGCGCGGGTGCGGCGCAGCCATGAAGGCAGGGTGGAGCTGCTGCGGGGGCTCGATGAGACCAAAGACCAGAGCTACTTTCTTTATAGGCTCACCCAAGACCAGCTCGACCGTGCTCTTTTCCCCGTGGGTGAACTTCGCAAGACCGAGGTGCGGGCCATTGCTGAGTCTTTGGCGCTTCCCAATGCCAAAAAGAAAGATTCCACCGGTATTTGCTTTATTGGAGAGCGGCCCTTTCGTGAGTTCCTAAGCCGTTACTTAAAAACTCAGCCTGGGCCCATTTGCACGCCCGATGGCGTTCAGGTGGGCCAGCATCAGGGGCTCTCGTTCTATACCCTGGGCCAGCGCAAGGGCCTGGGCATTGGCGGAGTGCGCAAAGAAGTTTCCAAACGGTCTCTGAACCGCAGCCCATTGGTGAGTGAAGAAGGCAAGGGCTGGTTTGTTGCCAAGAAGGATCTAGAAACCAACACACTTTATGTATCCCAAGACCATGACCATCCGTGGCTTATGAGTCGTGCGCTAACGACTATAGACAGTTGCTGGGTGAGTGGGGTGGCGCCAGGCGCGGCCCAGGATGTGCGTTCTATGTCCGGGTCAGGTCACAGCAATGATGCTGAACGTTTCGGTGTCAAAACCCGCTACCGGCAACCCGATGCTGCGGCCAGGGTCGTGCCGATGACAGGGCAGAGTATTAGCCGTGAGCGTCGCAACGAACCAAGTCACCCGGTCGCTTGGGCACCCAGAGCGGCAGAACAGGGTTTTGCTCTGCAGTTTAAAGAAAGCCAATGGGCCGTCACTCCGGGGCAGTCAGCCGTAGTCTACGACTGCGAAATCTGCCTTGGTGGTGGCATTATTGAATCGACAGACTAAACGTAAACGACAAGCTGCGAACTTACCCCTTTGGTGGAACGGTCTCCTGAAAAGAGGGGCACGCCATCATGCGGCCGTAGAAATCAAGCAAATTGGGGTAAGCCTGCTTCCAAGTGTTCTCAGGGAACCGAAATTCAAGGTACCCAAGGGCGACTCCGCAGGCAATATCACCTAGCGAAAAAGCCCGCCCGTTCATAAACTGGTCTTTACCAAGCGTCTGACTCATAACAGCAAGTCCCCGGTTGACCTTAGAGGCTTGACGCTCCATCCAGTCGGGACTCAGCGCTTTTTCGTCATGAAAACGTCTTTCCGCAATCATGGAGATGGCTGCATCACAAATGCCGTCGGCAAGCGCCTCCAGAGTCTTGACAGTGGTTCGCTCACGGTTACCCTCTGGAATGAGTCGCTGTGTAGGCGCCCGAGAATC
>JAYNLI010000047.1:0-9928 GCA_038111655.1 Bordetella sp. | reverse complement strand
GAACTCGTGCGGGTTTTGAAGCCGCGCGGCAAGGCCTTAATTCTTGAGTTCTCAAAGGTTTTACCCTCCTTTGAGAAACTTTACGACCATTATTCATTCAAAGTTATTCCAAGTGTCGGTCGTTGGGTGACGGGTGATTCGGAAAGTTATCGGTATCTCGCCGAATCTATACGCATGCACCCAGGCCCCGAGGAACTGGCGGAGCTTATGCGACAAGCTGGCTTTGGGGTGGTTCGGTTTCAACAATTGTCGGCCGGTGTTGTGGCAATACACCAAGGTGTTAAAACCCTATAGGAGATAGAAATGCTGGAAGCTTTAGTTACCTCAAAAAGCCTTGCTCAAAAAGGGGTTGCTTTATTCACGGGGCTGCTGACTGTGGTTTCTCTTTCCCTTGTGCCCGTCTCACAGGTGGAGGCCAAAAAGTTTGGCGGAGGCATGTCGATTGGAAAATCGGCCCCTGTAAAAAGAGCGCCACCTCCGGCTGCGCCCGCTGCCAACACCCCCGCAAAGTCCAATGCCGCCCAAACTCCGGGTAACGCACCAGCCGGTCAGGCTGGCGCCGCCCCTGCTGCTGGTGCAGCAGGCACGGCCGCTGCCGCGGGTGCAGCAAGTCGCAGCAGCTGGATGGGCCCCTTGGTTGGCATTGCCGCAGGCCTGGGCCTGGCCGCACTGGCCTCGCACCTTGGCCTTGGTGAAGAGCTTATGAGCCTTCTTCTTATTGTTCTGTCTATCGTTGCTGCTGTCTTTCTTTTCAGGCTCATTATGGGTCGAGGACGTGCCGCATCAAGCATGCCTGACCCTGCGATGGCAAGGCCCTCTGCGGGCTTTGGTGGTCAAATGTCGGGCGGTCAGTGGCCATCGCAGCCGCAAGAAGATCCAAGGCCTGCCGCGGCCCAAGGTTTTGATCGTTCGTCCGGGGTGCAGTCCCAAGCATCTGTTCAAGAAGCGCCTGTTAGTGCCTCGGCACAGGACATTTCTCAGGACGATATCGATGCCTTCCTTCATGTGGCCCGCCAACAGTTTATGGCCATGCAGCGTCTCTGGGACTCGGGCGACCTTGGTCAAATTAAATCCTTCTGCACACCCGCCATGGCCCTTGAGGTTCGCCGTCAGCTTGAAGATCGGGGCGAGGCGCCCAACCAAACCTCAGTGGTGCAGCTTGAGCTCGAGTGGCTTGGTCTTGAGTCCGCCCAAGATGACGAGGGTGCCGAGGTGGAAGAGGCTTACATTCGTTTCCATGGCCTCGTGCGCGAAGAGCGTGACGGAACAGCCAATGCCTTTGATGAGGTCTGGCTTCTTCAGAAGCGCACTGACGGAGCCTCGGGCTGGCTGCTTGCCGGAATTACCCAGCAGGACAACTCGCACTAGGTCCTCGAGCAATCGAGTCTTCGTCGACTGGCTGCAGGCATGGCAAGACAGGGCCCCTTTAGCCCCGAGTGGGCAGCCTATATCCACACGGGCTTTTTGGGCTGGGTCAATGCGGTGATTGAATCCCGGCCTGAAGTTCACGAAGCATGTCGAGCTCTTGCGGGTCGAAGGCTTTGCTTTGTCGCAGACCCCATTGGCATTGAGACTCGCACATTACAGGCGTTTACTGCCTTCGAGGCCGATGGCCTTTTGGGCTCTTTGAGTCTCGATGCTTCTTTGAATCATGAGCCCGAAGTCATCATTCATCTGGGTCCCGGCTTCTTTGTCGACGCAGCCTCAACGGGTCTTGCCCAATTGGCTGCCCCTTTTTTGCCCTTCGGGACCGCAGACCAGGGCACGTCTGCCGCTGGCCCCTCCCTTAAAGGAGTTCGTATCGAAGGCGATGCGGCCCTTGCACAGAAGCTTATGCCTCTGATCGAGAGCCTAAAAAATCAGCGACCCGAGCCTCCAGCCCTCTTGCGTTTTTTAACGCCGAAACCTCAGCCCGCATCTCACGACCCCGAGGCTCTTCCTTTCGTATCGAAGGTTGAGCTGCGCCAACAGGTAAGCCAATTAAGATCCCTGCGAGAGAGCCTTGATAGGCTTGAGAAGCGTCTTAAGACCCTTCAAACCAGCCGCACAAACCTGTTCTCAATAACCCGTTAGGGTTTGAACGAGGCCTCGATGGCCTCTTTACCCAGCGCACCTTGCAGTCGTTTTCCCGAGCTCACGAACGATGTGGGTGTGGCCTGAACATTGAGCATACGGCCAAGTTCCACGATCTTGTTTTGCGGATAGTTGCAGGGCTCTTGAGCGGTGGCAGGCTCTTTCCCCGAAAGCATCCAGTCGTCCCAGGCCTGTTGGCGATCTTTCGCGCACCAAGCGTTGCGCGAGACCGTGACGGACTCGGGCCTTAAGATAGGGTAGAAGAAGGTGTAGATGGTGACGTTTTCAAGGTCCATTAAAGTGGCCCGAAACCGGCGACAAAAAGAGCAATAAGGGTCCTCGAAGACGGCGATATTGCGCTTGCCTTTGCCTCCGTCACCAAGAACGGTCTTCATGGCCAGGTCTAAGGGCAGAGTCTTGAAGTCAATCCGACTAATCTCTTCAAGCCTTGCTGCCGTTAGGTTCTTGCCCGACTTCAGTTCGATTATCTGGCCTTCAACAATGGCAAAGCTGGCCTTCTCATTGACATAGAAAAGGTCTTGGCCAATTTGGACTTCGTAGATACCAGCCATGGGCGTGGCCGAGACGGCTGTTACCTTGAATCGGCCGCCAAGCCATTGCTCAACGGACTGGTTAATGGCTTGCCTCACGCCAGGACTGACGCCACTGGTTTTGGATTGAGCCATGGCCTGGCCGTTGAAAAAACTTAAAGACAGGCTCGCAGCAAGGGCAAGGCTAAGAAAAAAACGCATGGCATTAGGCTCCGTGGAGGGCGAGTTTTATAAGTTGATGGCGCAGGGGTTGCACCTTCTGAATAGCACGCAGGCCGAACTGACGGCCGAGTTCAAAGACGTTTGGACTGGGCTGAATGAGCCTCCAGAGACCATCAAGCCCCCATTGCACGGCCTGGACACTCTGATGTCGCTGAGCGGCAAACTGTGCAAGCAGGCCGGGATCACCGTGGTCTTTCCCGGCTTTAATGCCATGGCGAGAAAGGAAAGTTTCGAGACGAAGCAGGTCTTGAAAGCCAAGGTTTAGTCCGTAGCCCGCAAGCGGGTGTACCGTATGCGCAGCATCGCCTAAAAGCAGAACCCGGCCAAGGCTTGTTTTGGGTACGAGCGTCATAGCAAGTGGGCTTACGCCCCTTGCTGTTGGCTGGCTGAGTTCGCCAAGCCTGTGTCCCGTGGCAAGGCTAAGCTCTTGCGCAAAGGCCTCGTCGCCAAGCGACTGAAAATAACGGAGCCGGTCGTTAGGAAGGCTGTAGACCAGAGAAACCTGGTTTGGGTCCTTCAGGGGCAGTAAGGCCAGTACCGCCCCCCTTTGAAACCATTGCATAGCCACTGATTCGTGCACCTTCTGGCTTTGAAGGCGGCAGATCAGCGCGGTTTGTTGATACCGTCGAATACCCCAGCTAAGCCCCAGACGCCGTCGCACGGTGGACCGTTGACCATCTGCAGCCAGGACCAAGCGAGCCTTATACGACTGGTCATTTTCAAGGCTTAAAACGGCAGGGGCATCGAGCCCCGAGCCTCCTGCCGAGATTTTGTGAAGGGCAGCCTCAGCACGACTAATATTGACAGGCAAAGAGCTGTGCGAATCAATGACGGCAAGAAGGTCGGCGTGCGAAACAATCCAGGCAAGGTAGTCTTCGCCAAGTTCTTGAGCATTTAAGGCAAGGTCGGCCGGCTGCCCGCTTGCGGGCCTTTCACCTGACTGACGAATTTCCATGCTGACGATCGGCTGGGCGTGGCCTTTGAGCGTCTGCCAGAGCCCAAGGTCTGAGAGAAGGGAAACAGCCTGTGGCCCCAGCGCATAGGCTCGCTGGTCTGCGCCGTCTGAACGCTGCAGCGACTCTTTCGGCCCCACCCACAGAACGTCATGGCCGCGTTGCGCGAAAAGCCGGGCCGCGCAGCCTGCAACAATGCCACCGCCCACGACCGCCAATGGCATGATGGCTTGGGTCATCTAGCCCATTCCCTTGGCAGCAATATCTTTTCTGTACTGCATGCCGTTGAACTTTATGGAACCAAGGGTTTGGTAGGCCGATGCCTGCGCGTCTTTTAGTTTTCCTCCAAGCGCGGTAACACAGAGCACCCGACCTCCAGACGTAACCAGATCTTTCTCGGCAAGGGCTGTTCCAGCATGAAACACCTTGGTGTTTGCTGTGTCTTTTGGAAGGCCAGTAACGAGGTCACCCAGCTGTGGAGTATCGGGATAGTTGGCTGCCGCAAGCACCACGCCCACCGCTGGTCGGCCCTCCCATAGGTTGTCGGCCATGGACTCGGCCTGTTCGAGTCGTCCATGAATGGCGGCCTCTAATAGGCTAGCGAAGTCACCCTTCATTCGCATCATGATGGGCTGCGTTTCGGGATCCCCCATTCGGCAATTGAACTCCACCACCTTGGCCTTGTCATTCTGAATCATGAGGCCCGCATACAGAAAGCCCTTGTAGGGTGTGCCTTCGGCCTGCATGCCCTTGAGCACTGGGCGAATTACTTCGCGCATCACTTGGGCATAGACCTTTGGTGTCACAACCGGCGCGGGGGAATAAGCCCCCATTCCGCCAGTGTTTGGACCGGTGTCGCCATCGCCAATTCGCTTGTGGTCTTGGCTTGTCGCCAAGGCAAAGGCGGACTTGCCATCACAGACCACCATAAAACTTGCTTCTTCACCTTGAAGAAAATCTTCAATCACGACCCGCGCCCCGGCAGAGCCCAGTTTATTGCCCGTAAGCATATTCTTAATGGCTTGGTGAGCCTCCTGAGCACTGGCTGCAACCACGACACCCTTACCCGCCGCAAGGCCATCGGCTTTGATGACAATGGGAAGACCCGGAAAACGCTTGGCCTGATCGTTGGCGTAGTCGCAGGCCATTGAGGCGTCGGTAAAGGTCTGGTATCCCGCGGTAGGAATGTTGTATTTCGCCATAAACTGCTTGGCAAAATCTTTCGAGGCCTCAAGCTGGGCCGCCGCCTTGCATGGACCAAAAACCTTTAAACCTTCGGACTCAAGTCGGTCGACCAGACCTGCAGCCAGCGGCGCCTCGGGGCCAACCACAGTAAAGGCAATGTTGTTGTCCTTTAAAAAGCGGATAAGACCATCAGGATCTTTAACGGTATCGAGGGCAACATTCTCAAGGTCGGGCTCGGCCGCGGTCCCACCATTGCCCGGTGCCACATAAACTTTTTGAACACGAGGCGACTTTGAAAGACGCCAGCCTAGGGCATGCTCACGGCCGCCTGCCCCAATGACCATCAGCTTCATAGAATCACCACGTTCGTATAAACCTCCTGAACGTCGTCAAGAGACTCTAAGGCATCAAGAAGCTTCTGCATCTTTTGGCCATCCTCACCATTAAGCTCTGTCTGCGTTTCGGGGCGCATCGTAACCTCTGTAAGCTCGGGCTCCAGGCCTGCCGCAGCCATGGCCTGCCGCACCCGCGCCAGATCGGCCGGTCCGGTAAGCACCTCAATGGACCCATCGTCGTTCACCAATACATCGTCGGCCCCAGCTTCTAGCGCCGCCTCCATCAGCTCGTCTTCCGAGCGACCGGGCGCGAAGAGGAGTTGGCCACAGTGTTTGAACAAAAAGGCCACGGAGCCATCGGTGCCGAGGTTGCCTCCATGCTTTGAAAAGGCATGGCGCACTTCTGCAACGGTTCGTGTGCGGTTGTCCGTTAGGCAATCGACCATGACCGCCGCACCACCTATGCCATAACCTTCGTAACGAATTTCCTCGTAGTCCACCCCCTCAAGCTGACCCGTACCACGCTTAATGGCATCTTGAACTTTGTCTTTTGGCATATTGGCGTCACTGGCCTTATCCATGGCGAGCCGAAGCCTTGGGTTCGTGTTGGGATCGGCCCCGCCTAGCTTAGCCGCAACGGTAACCTCCTTAATAATGCGGGTAAAAATACGGCCACGCTTTTCATCTTGACGACCCTTGCGGTGCTGAATATTGGCCCATTTTGAATGTCCTGCCATGGTCTTAACTAACCTTCCTCACTGCCTTGTTTGATTTTTAATGTTGGAAGGATGGCTTAGCTGACATGTTTAACCATCCTTCGAGCACAATGATTTTAAGAAGTCGAGTGTAACGGTCTTTGAATCGCGACAGTCCCCTTGCTGAAGGCGTCCTTTGGCACAGCCGAAGCGTATCAAGCAAAATGCTGCGATGACGTCACCTACTAATAATGAAGACGCGAGCAGTTGCGTGCCTCGAGGCCTTTCTTCGATTGCTAGGCTTTATGGGCCAGAGGCTCTCGCCCGGCTTGCGCGTTCGCATGTTACGGTAGTGGGCCTGGGCGGGGTTGGCTCGTGGGCAGCCGAGGCCCTGGCGCGCTCGGGCCTCGGCCAGCTGACACTCATCGATAGCGACCATGTCTCGGAGTCGAACTTAAACAGGCAAGTACAGGCTGAGACGTCGAGCCTGGGAAAGTCCAAGATCGACGCACTCGCCCAACGTCTTCTGGGCATAGGCCTTCCCCTGCAGATTAACCGTGTTGACGCTTTTCTTTGTGAAGAGAACCTTGACCAACTCCTTGGGCTCGAGCCTAACTTTTGGATTGATGCCTGTGACGATCGCAAGGCGAAGCAATTACTCATTCAAGCCCTTCCTGAAGAGCAGCGCCCCTTGAGGCTGCTTGTCTGCGGGGCTGCTGGTGGCAAGACCGACCCAAGCTGTATTCGTTGCGATGATCTCTCGAAGGCAACGCACGACCCTCTTTTGGCGCGACTTCGAGCAGAGCTTCGCCGAACTCTTCCGAAGAAAAAAGCATCATCATCGCTTCGTGTCCCGGTGGTCTATAGCCACGAACCGGCCAGGCGTCCGGTACTTTCGGGTGGTGAGGCAATCACTGCTCCCTCAGGCTTGTCGCCTGGGGGTTATCTCGCCTGCGCGGGTTATGGCTCAAGCGTCGCCGTTACGGCCAGCATGGGAATGACGGCCGCCGCTTTTGCGATCCGGTCCTTAATCAAGGCCTAATCCGGAGCCTAGACCAGCCCAAAAGCCTCTTTAGGCGCTTGTTGAGCCCGAGTCTTTTTGCGCCAGCGCGGCAAGTGCGTTTTTAACCTTGGCCAGTTCAGCACGCGCTTCGGGCGTGAAAGCATCCACCTGCCGCGAGAGGTCATCAAACAAAGACCCAAGGGCGGGGTCGGCAATGTCATTGGAAGACTTTGAGGCCTTTCTTGCCACGGGTGGTACAGCATCGGGGCTTGCCGAGTCATTCTTAACATCATCTTGCGTCAGGGCGGGATCGACCCGAGATCCTGCTGAGGAACTTGCACTGGCACTGGTGGTGTTGAGCCCAAGGCTGGTAGACTGATCGGATGATTGATGCTGCGCTTTATGTCGTTCAAGCATCCAGGCCCCAACGGTTGCCAACACCCAAAGCCCCGTAATGAAAAGCCAGGTTGCAAAAATAGCGTCTGACGATACGGTTGAACTTGCCGTTATGGCCCAGGTCTCAGTTCCAAATGTTGACCATGGCAGCCCGCTAAGCCAGGCCAAGGATCCCCCGTTAAAGTTGGAGCGTTCTCCAACAAGGATTAAAAGTGCAACAACGTTAAGGCCGAGAACGATACGATTCAACATAAGGGCTTTACATTAGCACCAATTTCAATGCGAACTTTTTTTCTTTCAGCGGCTCATGGACAATAAATTTGAACTTCCTCGTGAAGGGGTTCGTATCTACGACCCGAAGTCGGGGTGGCAAGACTCCTCGGACAAGCCCGGCGTCACTGCAGATGAGGCCAGTCAAAATCAATATGAGCCTGAAGAGCATGACCTTGATCAAGCGCAAGACGCGTCCGATGATCAGGCTGAAGATAATCACGATGAGCAAGAGGCTTATGACGACCAGGAGCTTCTTGATGAGCAAGAGTCTTACGACGATCAGGAGCTTCTTGATGAGCAGGACGCTGATAGCCGCGATTCCGAAGGGTTCGATGAAAAGGAGCAGCATCAGGCCGTCGAGGACGAGGCGGTCATGCCCCACGATGACGAACTGCTCGATGCTTTAGAAGAGGCTGGCCAAAAGAGCCACAGGCAGCCCCCGTTTGAACCCGGTTCAAGCGAGCAAGCCCATTCGCCCGAAGCGTTTGCAGCCGAGGCCTTACGGTCGTTGTCCGACAATCTTTCGTCTGCGGGGGCCTTGGCAAGCTATTCCGGGCCTAACCGTGGAAAACCCGCCGCAGGCCTTGTGCCTCAGGGGCAGGCCGCTGCACTAGCGAAGGTTGGCGACTCGCTTGACGGTTTGTTTACGGTTATTCAGCGCTCCACCCTTGCAAACACTGTGGATGGATCGGCTCCAAGCTGGCGCGATGTTGCCAACGTAAGCCGTCATCTTGAGGGGAGGCTTAATACCCGACAGGAACTTCTTAAAGAGCTAACAAAGGTCGATCGTGAGATTCGCGATACGCGGGACGACCTTCTTTTAACGCTTAAAGCCTTAAGTGACTTCGAACAACAAAACCTTCAGGCCGCTTCTATGCGCGCGAGCATCAGTTCCGTGGCGGCCCGAGTCATCTCCAAGCGCTTTGAAGAGCCTAGCAGCGACTGAAGCATTGTTTTAGGCTTCGTTGGCCTGAGTCTGAGAGCTACTCGTCCTACTGCTGCTATTCGCAAAATCTTCGGAAGAAGAACGCTCGACGGAATCGGCGCTTTGCTCAGGGGAATGAACTGCAGCTTGGTCGCTACCCGAGGCGGCATACGCTTTCGGAACAAGAGCCAGAGGTGCTTTTGTTTTGCGGAACCCTGCAACTTGTAACGGTACCGGACCTTGCTGAGCGTCCGAGTTCGAGACTGCCTCCAAGGCCTGGTGTTGCTCCTCCTTCTTTTTCTGTATGTGACGCAGCCAAGGCTTGTCGTCCCGGGTGCGAGAAGGATTGCGCGATGAGCCCACCAATGCTCTCGAGTAGCCCGCACGAATCACCGTTTTCTCGGCGGAGGCATTACGTTCAGCCTTTGAAATCTCGACGCGATATTTAAGGAAGGAATGCAGAAGCGGGTTCTGCAATTCGGTGGGCTTGGCTCGCTTGCCATTTTTAGCTATGTGTAACTCCATGGACTGGTCGATTGCCCGAGCAAAGGACATGAAGCTTGCTTGAAGGCGATTATTTCGGTGACGCACTAAAAATTGCTTGGCAAAGGCGCGCCGCGCGTCAATGGAGTCGAGTATTGGAGGGGTAAGCACAAAAGAGAAGGGAAACTCCTCGGAGTAACGATGCACGGCGTTGGTCTGGTCTGTTCTTACCCGGCTTGGGACAATCACAAGGGTAGGGTGGTAGCGCGTCGATTCGAACACCCATTGATGCCGCTTCGCGAATTCAACCGTTGTAATCAATTCCACGTCGGAAACCGCTGTAGGCAAGACCACCAAATCGAACTCAAATAAAAGTTCGCTATTTAAAAAGTCGTTCCAGGTGAGGTCTGCGATAACAATGTCGGTGTCTGGCTCAAGCTGGCGCATCACCCGGCGGGTTTCAATAACCACCCGGTTAAAACCACCCGTCTTGGGAACCTGGAAGGGCTCGACACGAATCGCATCCGGCGCATCTTTTTTTTGTACGGCCTTGACCCAACGGGTGGAGGATGCCTGACTGTCAAAGTCGAGCAGTGTCGTACGAAGCTTTCGGGTTGAGGCAAAATACCGAGCGAGATTGGCCGAAATGGTGCTTTTGCCCACGCCGCCCTTCTGATTGGTGATGAGGATACGAATCATCGTTTGCCTTAACTTGTTGAAAAGAAAGAAATACGTTTCCGCGATCCCGTTTCGCTATCTTTTAAAATCGGATGGGTAACCCGAAACTATAGGTGCTTGACCAAGGTTTGTAAAAGTGAGTGCAAAGGCAAGGGT
>JAYNLI010000046.1:0-9941 GCA_038111655.1 Bordetella sp. | reverse complement strand
AGTGATCTAATTTCTTGAGAGAAACCTTTGAAATCGTTTTGGCGTTATGAGGAGTTGCAGAATTGTTGCTCTACTCAAACTTTAGCCATTGAGAGAATTCGAAGGGGGGAGTATGAATTCCCTTTCGCACTCTCTTGTCAACAGCAAACAGATGGTTTCGGTCGCCGAGGGGATGCTTGGATTGAATCAGGGAAGTCGGTCGCGTTGAGCCTTGGTTGGCGCGTGGAAGAGGTCGCGTCCAAGCCAGATCAGCGCTGGCCTTCTTGGATCAGCTTTTGGGTTCGGCAGGCTCTCGTTGATTATGCCCCCGAGCTTAACCCTCAGCTTCGGTTGAAGTGGCCGAATGACCTTGTTGTCGGTCAAAGAAAACTTGGTGGTGTTCTCGTATCTCAATTTATTTACGATACGCAAACCTTTAGGGTTGCAGGTATTGGTCTCAACATTGCGTGGATCAATCCGCAACCAAGTATTTTCTCTCCGATAGACCTCGAAAGCGTTCTAGGTCGGACCGTTGATCGATCTCAGGTTATTGAGAGAATTCTTGACGGGGTTGCCCAAGGTCTCGTAAGCCAGATAAACCAAGAGGTTTTGGACGCTGCCGTAGACGATTTACTCATCCAAGCTCAGCCTTGCGAATTTCTTCCTCAGAACAAGCAAGACAAAGATAATAAAGTGTTATAGACGAAGAACGATACAATCGAGTTGTGTGGGCCGTTAGCTCAGTTGGTTAGAGCAGAGGACTCATAATCCTTTGGTCGTAGGTTCAAGTCCTACACGGCCTACCAATTATTTTCACTTTTAATCTCTCAAGCTGTCTTTTATTGGTCCGATACTTAACCAGTGGGGCGGATCAGGACTTTTTGAGAGGCTGAGATGAGACATCTCTTTTCTGTTGTGCTTGGAGTTTTTGTGGCCGTTATTGGTGTAAATGGATTCTCCGTGGTGATCGATAAATTCGTTCAGGAGACACGTTTGGTTGTGACGAGCGCATCCACTCGAAATTAGTATTTTTAGGTCAGTTGAGTGCGTTGTCAGCCGAGATGGCGCGAATGATACGGATGGGTACGGAGTCGTAAGACTCAGTCTCATAAGAAATAAACTCGTAACGCACAAGGCTTTGGCCCGTGAAATAAATAAGAATTAAACCAATGAGCAGGCCGAGCCCAATTCCGCCGGCTTGCCGATAGTGTTCATCCTCAACTTTTCGCTGGTAGTACTTGGTGTGGAGACGTAAAGCGGGAATAACAAGCAGGGCGGAAAAGATTACGAGCGTTAGTAATGCGGTAACGCCAGTGAAGGAGTCGGGTACACCGCTATCCCTGTAAACCCCTTGGATGCCATCGAAGAGAAGTAAGGAAGCGCTAACAAACAAGCCAAAGGTTGCGTAGATAATGAGCTGAGAAATCCAGCCAAAGCGACTGCCTAAATAGGCCATCGCGAGTAATAACAAAAGGCTGAACCAAGAGAAACTGCTCATGAGTCCTTTAATTTACTCTGTTTTCGCGGCTTGCGGTGCCAAGCCCAGAGGTGAGTCGGTCGCTTGCAACTAGGGTTTTCCCGGCCTATAATTGTGCAAAGCACCATCTCACGGTGCTTCATTTCGCAGGCCGTTATTAGAAAGGAATTATCGTGGCAAAAGTTATACGGAGCGTCGGAGGCTTTTTTGAATCCTGGGGTCGTGCTTTTACAGCAACAGAGTGTGCTCGTCAGGGTAATTTCGAAAAGGCCAAGCGACTGATGCTTCGAGACTAAGTGTCTTTAAAGGCTTCCTAGCCGCTGAGACTCTTCGCAGTCACCCAAAAAACCCGCGGCAAATCCGTGGGTTTTTTGTCACTGAAACTACAATGACAAGAATTCGAGTATTGCAATGGCCGCGTCGACCTCGACGTTAGTCATTCGCGCCTTAGACAAACTCATACATTGACCAACAAAAATAAGGATGCTGAGAATGACTATTGACGTCTGGGGACGCCCCGAGGCGGTCAACGTACAAAAAGTTCTGTGGTGCCTTGAAGAACTTGGTCTTGACTACACCCGCATAGACGCCGGGGGGCGTTTTGGTGGGCTCGACACACCCGATTTTCTTGCCATGAACCCCTGGGGCAGGGTGCCAGTCATTCGTCACGATGATTTCATTCTTTGGGAATCAAACGCAATTCTGCGTTACCTTTGCAGAACCTTTAAGCAAGGTCCGTTTGCAAGCCTTACCGATGAAGAGTATTCTCAGGCGGACCAATGGGTGGACTGGTTGGCCACAGCCCTTTATTACCCTGCCTTCCGACAGTATTACCTTTATCAAACAAAAATCCCCGCAGCAGAGAAAGATGCGTCAAAGCTTGCGGCGTATCGTGAAGAAGCGCTTGGCCCCCTTCGGTTCTTGAACGATCAACTGGCCACACGTGACTACGTGGCCTCCCACCAGTTTTCAATAGCGGATCTGTTGGCGGGTGTCTATGTGGATCGATGGATGCGGCTTGATGCTGAGGCCTCAAGCCTTGCACATATAGCGCGCTATTTTGTAAGGCTCTCGCAACGCGAGCCTTACAAAAAAACTATTTTGGCCTTTGAGGTGAAGCCGGCGTAGCGCTAACCACCTTGGGTAGAACCTTGCAGACTTCAAGGTCTGCCTGAATAATCCTTGGAACCCCGTCTTGAGTGGCGGTTTGGCTGCGATTCATTTCCACCATGTAGTGCCGAATGCGCTGCTGAATTTTTTCAATGGTGATATTGCGCGCCTTTGAAAGGGCGGCATTATTATCTTCTGCTGCGGCTTTTGCTGCCCGATTGGCCTCAAGTCGTCGCTCGATAGCAACACCCGCCAGGTAAGCCCCATACTCTGCATTCTCTTGGCCTGTTTGTATATCGCCCGACTCTTGCAGGCTAACTCCAATGACACTGTGGAGAGCAGCGCAACGCTCAATAGTTTGAAGTATCTTGGTTTCGTTGCGGGTAAAGTCAGACTGACTGGTGATGGCCGCAAGCGGCTTCATGGCAGGAAGGCTTGCTGGGTCAACAGGTTTTACGCTTTGTGCCTGTCCCTGAGCCCCTAAATTGTTTAATCCAAGAGATAGAAAACAGACAGCGGTGGCAAGGCACCTTTTCGAAAACCGGTTAATACAAGTATTCAAAATTTTCGTGGCGAAGCAATTTTGTCCTTCGTTCATAGCGATCTCCGAGAGGGCGGCTTGGTAAGCCATTGGCTTACATACTGTAACGTGGTCTCCGAAAGACCGTGATCAAGGTCAAGTTTTAAATGCTCAGGATAAAACCGAGTTAGGTCAACGCCAACCCCAATTGCGCGTAGTCGTATACCACCTGCCCGACGAATCTGCGCCGCCACACTGGCGAGGTGGCTCTCCATGAAGCCAGGGTCGTTGGCATTTTGACTTGAGGACTCCATGGGACAACCATCGGAGATCACCAGCAGTTCTTTGCGCCGACTGTTTTGCAGTGCAAGCCTAGAAGCGGCCCACTCCAGTGCCTCTCCATCAACACCCTCTTTGAAGAGGTCCACCTTACGCAGGGCGGCAAGACTTATACGGGTATCGCGCCAACTGCGATCAAAGCTTTTAAAAACAATGTGGCGACGATCGGCCAGCCGTCCGGGCTTTGCTGGACAACCCTCTTGTTGCCACTGTTTCTGTGACCGACCACCGTTCCATCGTACGGTCGTGTAACCAAGAACCTCGGTTAGAAGTCCTGCTCGTTCGGAGGCGCGACAAAGAAGGTCGATAAACAGCGAGAGGTCATTGGCAAACCCCTTCATGGAGCCAGAGCAGTCAATTAGGATCGTGAAGCTTGTATCGACCGTTGAAGTGTCTTGCATGAACTGGAAGAGTCGATGGTCGTTTAACTCGGTAACCAACTTATGCGCAAGGCGGGTATCGAGAATGCCTGACTCTTGCGCTGTTTCCCATACGGGCTTTGCTGCAATCAGTTGCCATTGTCGAAGCTGGCGAATTAGGCGAGGCAGGTGAAACTGCTGATCTCGAATGGAGGTTTCCATATCGCCTCGCAGCCGCCGCAGTTCATCGGTACGTGCAATATCCGCGGGTCTCACCTCTTCATCATAGGCATGAGTGAAAACCTTATAGCGATCGGCATTCTTTTCAGCTCTGCCGCCGCCATGTGCAATAGCGCTTGAGCCCCCCAAAAAGGCAATGGGAGTTCCACTCTGAGGAAGTCGAAAAGTAAGGCCATTGCGACTTGCTAGCCGCTTTTTTTTATCCTTCGGAATTTCAGGAAGCTCTGCCAAGGCCTTGGCTACCCAGACGGCAATGGCCTGATTCACGGGGGCATAGGCCTGCTGATTGGACTGCGCCTTGCGAAGCTTGTAAAGCCAGTCGCCTAGAATCGGACCAAGGTTTGCTCGGGTGGATTCAATCCAGTCGCCGATCTTGTCGGGAATTGGCTGAGAATTAAGTCGAGTCCAGACCATGGTGGCCACGGTAAGAATCAACATACCCGCATCCGACTCGGCTAACCCCGAGTCAATAACCTGCTGCATCCAGTCTTCAAATTGATTATGCAAATTAGCCCGCATGCCTGGCCATTGCTCGGGTACAAGACTTTCAACACGAAGCTGCTCGAGGCATTCATAGATTAGCTGTGCGGTCTCTGTGTCTGGCCAATACTGAGCATGAAGACTGGGCTCACTGAACCGCGCCCTGAGCGCAAAGCCGTCCACCTGCGCGCGGGCAGAGACAAGGCTTACAGTCACCGTCTGATGATGGGCCGCAGCCTCTGCAAACAGAAGCTGTCCAAGGTAGAGGGCGGACGGTGCAAGACGAAGTTCGGGGTTACCCGATAAGCTTCGGACAACGGCTCCGCCGATCTCATCGTGCAGAAGCTCGTCAGTGCAAGGGCTCATGGTTGGCAGTTCAAGGAGGTCGACTAATAAAGGGGCGAAGGTGGTTGCAGACCCAGCTTAGTTGTCTTTCGCAGACTTTTCGTAGACCAGTTCGCGTCCAAAACAACGCTGAAAATACTCAGCAACAATCACGCGCTCGGGCTCCTCGCATCGGTTAAGAAAGCTCAATGCAAAAGCAAGGTCAAGGCCATTAAAAACCAAGACGTTCTCCGCCCAACTAATGACCGTACGCGGCGACATCAGACTTGAAAGCTCACCTGTGGCGAAGCCTTCGCGTGTAAGTTCGGCAAGGGCCACCATCTGACGAAGAGTGGCCTGCCGATCAGGGCTTGAAAATTCTGGAACACGCGCAGTCACAATGGCCATTTCGTCTTCGGCCTGAAGGTAATCAAGCGTTGCCATGATGTTCCAACGATCGAGCTGAGCATGATTAAGAAGCTGCGTTCCATGGTAAAGCCCCGACAAATTGCCAAGCCCAACGGTATTCATGGTTGCGAAAATACGAAAGAAGGGGTGGGGTGTAATAACCCGATTCTGGTCGGGCATGACAAGTCGGCCATCACGCTCAAGCAGGCGCTGAATTACAAAAAGAATTTCCGGTCTTCCTGCATCGTATTCGTCAAGAATAAGCGCCATGGGTTGTTGAATGGCCCAGGGCAAAAGACCTTCCTCAAAGTCAGTGACCTGTTTTCCATCGCGCAGCGTGATGACATTCTTGCCCAGAAGATCGGGTCGGGTGATGTGGCCATCCAAATTAAGTCGAAGGCAGGGCCAGTTAAGGCGCGCAGCCACCTGCTCAATATGCGTGGACTTGCCACTGCCGTGTCGGCCTTGAATGGCAACGCGTCGATTGTGAGCAAACCCGGCAACAATGGCTGCAGTGACCTGAGGATTCAATTTGTACGCAGTATCAAGGGCGGGGACATGCTCGTTAGCTTCCTTGAGTACGGCTACCTGAATAGGAATGGGAAGGCCGAATACAGACGAGGCGTCTTTCAGTTCATGCGCGGGCAGGTCTTGACCCGTGGCTTCAGTCGTACCCAGATTTTGTCGGTCAGCCAGATTCATAACAGCGCGTCCTCGTCGTTGGAAGCAGATTGATTAATTCGTGAAAGCGCCCGTGCGGCATTTTGCAAAAGGGGCAGGCATTGCATCGCGCGTTCAAGGCTAAATCGAACTTTTGGAGCCTGAAGCGCAATACCCATATTCGTTTTGTTGTCCTTGGGGTCCATGCTTGGAACAAGCACGCCAATGCAAAGTAAGCCCGGAAGGAATTCCTCGTCATCAATTGCAAAGCCCTGAGACCGTACCTTGGTGATTTCCTTATCGAGTCGCTCAACATCCACCAGGGTACGGTCGGTAAATTTTTCAAGAGGCCCTGCATCCCAAAGTTTCTGCCGCTGGCTTGGCGTCATTTGGCTTAAGAAAAGTTTTCCTGTGGCCGAGCAGTGCGCAGGAACTCGCGAGCCAGAGTGCAGATAAAACCGCAGTGGAGCAGCCGTTTCAACGCGGTCAAGGTAAAGCACTTCCCCTGCTGAGAAGCTTGTGAGGTTACAGCTTTCGCCCGCCTGGTCCACAAGCAGCCGCAAGACACGATGCCGCGCAGCACGCGTTGTACTGTTCAACAGAACATTTTCAGCCAGTCGGGTAAGACGCTGGCCGGTGCTGTAGTGCCGCCCTTTTACATCTCGCTGAAGGAGTCCCGAGGCCTCAAGCTGCGCAAGCATGCGATGCAGCGAAGGCTTTGGCCATTGGGTGTCTTGCACCAAGTTCTGCAAGGTGAAAGGCGCATCTTTGCGCGCAATCAATTCAAGTAAAGCAAGCAGACGAAGAATGGGGGTTTCTTTTGAACTGCTCTCAGGGTTGGGCAGTTCACGCGCGCTACCTCGAGCGAGGGATCGAAGGGCAGAAATCATAGTGAGAGTCTATTTTGTTTCATTTTTTTATTCAATTGGTTCCGTTTTAAGAGACTTTTGACAAAATTGAGGCCTCGGTCGTACACTCCTGTGAAATTGTTGTACTTCCTCTTGATTGCCTTGCAAGGAGCTAACCCGCCATGAACAGCCCGATGAATTTCAGAATGCCTGTGGAAGGTGTTCAAAAGATGACGCCGTCCGAAGCGTTTGTTGAAACGCTCGTTGCCAATGGGGTCAGCGAGATGTTCGGCATTATGGGTTCGGCCTTCATGGACGCTATGGATATCTTTGCGCCTGCTGGTATTCGTCTTATTCCTGTCGTTCATGAGCAGGGTGCGGCACATATGGCCGATGGCTACGCTCGCGTCTCGGGTCGACATGGTGTGGTTGTTGGTCAAAACGGCCCCGGTATTAGCAACTGCGTAACGGCAATTGCCGCAGCCTACTGGGCGCATAGCCCAGTTGTCATCATCACGCCTGAAACGGGAACGATGGGTATTGGTCTTGGGGGCTTCCAAGAAGCCAATCAGCTTCCCATGTTCCAAGAGTTCACGAAGTACCAGGGTCATGTGGTGAATCCGAAGCGTATGGCGGAAATCACGGCCCGGTGTTTTGATCGAGCCATTTCTGAAATGGGCCCCACCCAGCTCAACATTCCTCGCGATTATTTTTACGGCGAAGTCACTTGCGAGATTCCCAAGCCCATGCGAGTTGATCGCGGGCCAGGCGGTGAAGACAGTCTGAAGGCCGCGGCGGACCTGTTGGCCACTGCAAAATTTCCCGTGATTCTTGCAGGTGGTGGTGTGGTGATGGGCGATGCGGTTGAAGAGTGCAAGGCCTTGGCCGAGCGCCTGCATGCCCCCGTGGTGACAGGCTACCTTCGAAATGATGCCTTCCCCGCAAGCCATCCTTTATGGGCCGGCCCCTTGGGCTATCAAGGCTCAAAGGCCGCAATGAAACTTATTGCCCAGGCCGATGTTGTCTTGGCGCTGGGTTCCCGCATGGGCCCTTTTGGCACCCTGCCGCAGCACGGTCTTGATTACTGGCCAAAGAGCGCCAAGATCATTCAGGTGGAGGCCGATCACACCAACCTGGGTCTTGTGAAGAAAATTACGGTGGGTATTCATGGAGATGCCAAGGCAACCGCCAAGGCACTGACCGGTCTTATCGCAGGCCGCACGCTTGCAAGCGATGCGAATAAGGCCGAGCGTAACGCCACCATTAAGGCCGAGAAAGCCGCCTGGGAAAAAGAGCTTGATGAATGGATTCACGAGCGCGACGACTACAGCCTTGACATGATTGAAGAGGCGAAGAAAGAGCGCACGCCAAACGGTGGCATCTACCTCCATCCGCGCCAGGTTCTTCGTGAACTCGAGAAGGCCATGCCCAAGCGCGCCATGGTCTCTACCGACATCGGCAATATCAACTCGGTAGCCAACAGCTACCTTCGTTTCGAAGAGCCTCGTAGCTTCTTTGCACCTATGAGTTTCGGTAACTGCGGTTATGCCTTGCCTACCATCATTGGTGCCAAGGTTGCAGCACCCGATCGCCCAGCCATTGCGTATGCCGGTGACGGCGCCTGGGCCATGAGCATGGTGGAAGTCATGACCGCGGTACGCCATAACATTCCTGTCACGGCTGTTGTCTTCCACAACCGTCAGTGGGGTGCCGAGAAGAAAAACCAGGTGGACTTCTACGGCCGTCGATTTGTAGCCGAAGAACTGGAAAGCCCAAGCTTTGCCGGCATCGCCCAGTCCATGGGGGCCGAAGGCATTATCGTGGATCAGCTTGAAGACGTTGGTCCCGCCCTGCAAAAAGCGGTCGACATGCAGATGAATCAGCGCAAGACCTGCGTGATTGAAATCTTTTGCACGCGTGAACTTGGAGATCCCTTCCGCCGCGACGCACTCAGCAAGCCCGTGCGCTTCCTTGATAAATACAAAGATTACGTCTGAGGCGAACTCTTATAACACTGGCCTCGCGCATAGTTTTTAACCGCTTTCCTTCTTCGCCCTTTTAAGTGTTTTGGGCAAGTCCGGTCAGGCATTTCTGGTCGGACTTTTTTATTTGCAGGGCAGGGTTTAGGGTAATCCCTGATAGCGGAAAGGTCATATATATGAGTTAATTGACCTTAGTTGACCCCGTCGCGCGGTCTCATTGCCTCGCCAAGAGTCTTAAGTTCTCTCCTTAAAGGTTTCCCTTATGGCCATTCGTTATATTAAGAAAGCAGAAAAAAACCCTGCCACCGAGACCGCCAATGCGCAAGCTGTCGTGAACGAAATGCTAGGGCAGATTCAGGCGCGTGGGGAAGATGCGGTTCGTGAATACGCAGAAAAACTTGATCGCTGGACAGGGCCTATTGAGGTGACAGACGAAGAGCTCGAGCGGCGCACGAAAGATATCCCAGCCTCCATTAAGTCGGACATTGAATTTGCGGCGGCCCAGGTGCGCGACTTTGCTCTTGCCCAGAAGGCCTCACTTACAGAATTTCAGACAGAGCTTTATCCCGGTGTTGTTGCCGGTCAGCGCGTGATTCCTATGAACGTGGCGGGCTGTTACGTTCCCACGGGCCGCTACGCTCACATTGCAAGCGCCTACATGTCCGTGGCTACGGCCAAGGCGGCAGGTGTTCCCAACGTCATTGCTTGTTCCACTCCCTATAAGGGCGAGGGCATTCATCCGCAGGTGCTTTATGCCATGAAGGTGGCAGGCGCTGATCGTATTCTTACCCTAGGTGGCGTGCAGGCCATTGCTTCCATGGCCTTTGGCCTTTTTACGGGTAAGCCCGCTGACATTATTGTTGGGCCAGGAAATAAGTTTGTGGCGGAAGCCAAGCGGACACTTTTTGGTCAGGTGGGTATTGACGTTTTCGCAGGTCCCTCCGAAGTCGCGGTCATTGCCGATGAGTCTGCCGATGCCGACATGGTGGCCTCCGATCTGGTTGGGCAGGCGGAACATGGGCATGAATCACCCGCCTGGCTATTTACTAATTCAATGCCGTTGGCCGAGGCTGTGATGAAGAAGGTACCCGAACTCATCGCTAAACTGCCCGACACAGCACGTGATGCAGCAGGTGCGGCTTGGCGTGATTACGGCGAAGTCATTGTCTGCGACACGCGCGAGGAGGTTGCTGAAGTTTCCGACCGTTATGCCAG
>JAYNLI010000045.1:0-9985 GCA_038111655.1 Bordetella sp. | reverse complement strand
TACGGTTTGCCAGGTTTTCAAAGGCTTCGCCAAAGGCTTGTTTGGATTCGTTCATGGCCTTTAAGCGTTCGCGCAGACTCGTTATCTCAATTTGAAGTGGGTGCTGGGCCTCGCTAATGGCGGAAGCAGTGATTTTTTCGGCCTCCACCTGCCCCTGGCGTCTGCCGAAAAACACGCCGCCAAGAAAGGTAAGTACAAGTCCAATCGCAATGAGAAGTTCTGTCATTCTGCAAGGTTAAAGGATTCTTCGCTCTGTTAGCATCTAAATATGACAAAAACCAGCCCCTCCTCTTCATCTCCGTCCTCCACGTCGCCTTCGGGCTCTGTTCATGTTTCTGTGAAGACTCAGTTCTTGCCCGAGGAGTCCTCGAAAGAAGATCAGGTTTACAGCTTTGCCTACACCGTCACTATTCGTAACGAGGGATCGCAGGCGGTTCAGCTTGTAGCGCGGCACTGGCTGATTGATGATGCCAAGGGTCAACGTCAAGAAGTCCGTGGCCTTGGTGTGGTCGGCCATCAGCCTCTTTTACGCCCGGGCGAGTCGTTTGAATACACCAGCGGTACTCGTCTTGGTAGCCCCGTTGGAAGCATGCAGGGTAGTTACTTTTTGATCACCGAAGATGCCCATTGGTTTGAGTCACCTATTCCCATCTTTAGTCTTCAGGCCGAGGCAGAGTCGGGTCAGATTGGACAGCATCTACACTAGCGCTGCGCGCCTTGGCATAGCGTCGGTAAACCACAATTAGGCTTTCGCTCGTCGCAAAAATGCCCATACCTACAAAGGTGAGTTGATCCTGTATTTGATCAAAAATAAGCCAGCCAAGACTGGTCGCCCAGATCGTTTGCAGGTGGACAAAGGGGGAGAGACTCTAGGCGGGTGCTTGGTAAAACGCCTAAATCATCAGTACGTTCCCAAGCCCGCTAAGCAACCTAACAAGCGCAAGAACGGCCCAGACAATCATTAGAAGTTGAGTGTGAATAGGAGTGACAATCGGAGTGGCAAACAGGAACCCTGTCGTCATCACAAAGCCAACAAGTCCACTGTAGGAAAAGGTGGTTAGGGCAGAGTCAGATGTCAGTCGACGCGTAAGCAGTTGATAAAGTACATTCGCAATGGCCATTTCTAAAAGAAGCAGTGCTGCAGGATGAAAGACCTCAGTGCCATGACGAACAATGAAAAGAATGCCCGCAAAACTCAGGTACGTTGCCCAGCGGTCGATAGCGTTGACTTGTTCCTGCAGAAGCTTCCATGACAAAAGCACCACCCAAAGTGGCTTGGTAAAGGCAATCGCCGAGGCCTCTGCTAACGGCAGGTACTGACCGCCTGCAAAAAAGGCATGCTCGTCACAATGAGCAAGGCCGAGCGGAGCAACTGAAGGGCGAGCCGATGGGCATGAAAAAGACGAAATCCTTCCTTACGAAGCCCCATGGCCAGTGCCATGAGAATCTGGCCAGAGAAGCGTAACCAAAGTTATAGAAGCAGGCCGCTGCTCGTGACAATCAATTTTCCCGCTAGCGTCAAAAATGGACAGGCAGGCGCCCGATAGAAGAAAAAGTGCAAGAGCACTGGAGTAGCGGCTTGACATAGGTCGAAAGGAAGACTGCCACCATGCGCCTCACCGTTTGGCACGCCGCCCCCTAAAGTCCGTCCGAGCTCGTCCGATTCCAAAGCCAGAACCTTGTGGAGAGACGGATGATGGGTAGGCAGCTTGAATTGTTTCCTGAAACATTAGAAGCCTTGTGTGGGCAAGCTGGCACTGCAACTGCCAGGGCAGTTGAGTGTGTGCAGAACAAGCCTTCTCAGCCCGCTTCCCATGAGTCTTTAGCAACGGATGCATCATTCGCAGCCATGGAGCAGGCGCCTGAACAAAGGTTTTTGCCCTTGCATCTTTTGCATTCGGGAACACGCACTTACCATTAACTCCCTTGGGGTAGAGCCCTGGACCAAGAGCTCCTTGCCCATCGACCTGCATGTCATGCCTTGGCCTACTCAGTCGGACATTCAGGCTGAATACGAGCAGGGGCGCGACCACTGTCTTTCTAACGTGTTTCAGGAGTTTTCCAAAATGGAGAATCAATTGTTTGTTTTTCGCGCTGCGCTTGCCTGCGCTGCCCTGATGCTTTTAGGTTTCACCGCTTACAGCCCTTCCGCTCAGGCATCAAGTTTTTCAGTTGCTGGTATTGAAGTTCAAGCCCCCGAGGCAATGGCTACATCTGCCGGTCAGCCCAATAGCGCTATTTTCATTAAGGCTATTTCCAATAAGGCTGCCCAGGCAGATCGGCTTGTTTTGGCTCGATCATCAGCGTCTGCCTCGATAGAGTTTCACAACATGACCATTAACGGTGGCGTGATGCGTATGCGCGAGATTCCGGGCATCGACTTGCCTGCTGGTAGCAAGGTGCTTATGCATCGTGGCAGCAAGGAGGGCTACCACCTTATGCTTATGGGCTTGAAGAAGCCGCTTGAGGTGGGTCAGGTTATTCCTGTGACCCTTGTCTTTGAGAAGGCCGGCGAGTTAGAGGTGAAAGCCTCGGTGGTGGACATGAGGGCGAGGGGTCATGGTGGGCACCATGGCGGCGCTGGCATGTACAAGCACTAATTCCGTGGCGATTCGCAAGGCAAAGTTAGCGATTCAATAAGGGCCTTGGCCTCTTCCGAGGTCTTTATTGAATGCCAGGTTCCTTGCGGGTAGATCACGCAGTTAGGCCCCTGTTGGCAAAACCCAAAGCAGCCCGATTTGTTCACCATCAGCCCGCCGTCGTGGTCTTGCCTGGCATCGCGTACTGCCTGCTTTAATGCATTTAACAGACCCAGTGAACCCCGGGCCGCACAACTCTCACCAGCATCTCTGTGATTGGTGCAAATAAAAATATGATGTTTGAATCGTTGGGACATTGGCGGCTAAGGGTTGCAGGGCTCTCAAGCAGGCTAGGATAGCGCGAGTCGCTTATTCGCCAAGTTTTAGATCGCCGACCAAGAACCTCGCCGCAATCCTATACTTCTGTAACGCAAGGAGAATTGAATGAAAGTATCTTGCCGGTCTTTCCTGAATTCCTTTTTATCCCCTCGTTATACAGGCGCGTTCGTTGCTGTAGTCTTTTTGGTTTTTAGCACTGCCCAGGCCCAGCATGCGCATCATCACACCCACGAGCATGGGCACGCCAAGCTTGAAGTAAGTCTTGAACAAGGCAGGCTGAGCTTTGAACTTTTGTCTCCTATGGACAACCTTGTTGGCTTTGAGCATGCTCCCAAGAATGATCGTCAGGTTAAAGCGCTAGCGGAGCTTCGTGGCCTACTTGAGAACCCCAGGAACTTTTTTGAGCCCAACCAAGAGGCTCTCTGTACTCAAGAAAACCTTGTTTTTCGTTCAAGTCTTTTTGGTGATGCGCATGGCGATACACCCAAGGCAGCCAAGGGCCATGCCGATCTGCGCTATCAGGTAAGCTTCACCTGCAAGGCGGCCGATGCGCTTAAAGAAGTGAACGTCACGGCCTTCAAGGCATTCCGGCGTCTGCATGAAATTGAGACTCAGTTAGTCACCGATCGGCCTAGCAGTCAGGCACGTGCGTTTGAGCTTGGCAAGCGAAACACCGTTATTCGTTTTTAAGGTATGACTTCATTATTCGACCCGCTTGAGCTCGGTCATGTAACCCTAAAGAATCGGGTTCTGATGGGGTCGATGCACACGGGGCTCGAAGACGGGAGAGACCTTCGCGAGCTCGCGGCTTATTTTCGTGAACGTGCTGAAGGTGGGGTAGGGCTCATTGTGACCGGGGGCTTCGCCCCGAACCGAGTGGGCTGGGTGAAACCTTTCGCGGGCATGATGCGCTCCCGCACCGATGCACAAAGGCATAGGGTGGTCACTCAGCAGGTGCATGAGGCGGGCAGTCGTATTGCCATGCAAATTCTGCATGCTGGCCGTTACGCCTATCACCCCTTTGCCGTTGCGCCGAGCCGTATCAAGGCGCCTATTTCGCCCCTTAAGCCTTGGGCCTTGTCGTCGCGTGGCGTCGAGGACCAAATTGCAGACTTCGTACTTTCCGCGCAAAGGGCTCAGGAGGCGGGGTACGACGGCGTCGAGATTATGGGCTCCGAGGGTTACTTTATTAACGAGTTTCTGGTGCAGGCGACCAACCATCGGCGCGACAAGTGGGGGGGCTCTTACGAGAACCGAATGCGCCTTCCCCTTGAGATTGTGGCGCGCACGCGTGAGGCCGTTGGGTCTAACCTTTTAATTATCTTTAGGCTTTCCATGCTCGACCTTATTCCGCAAGGTAGTTCTTGGGAAGAGGTTGTACAGCTTGCAAAAGCACTGGCTGCTGCCGGGGCCGATTTGCTGAATACGGGCATCGGCTGGCACGAGGCGCGTATTCCAACCATTGCCACAAGCGTGCCACGGGCTGCTTTTACCGAGGTCACAAAGAAGATGCGCGAGAGGCTGCGGGCGGAGGGCGTCTCGATTCCGCTTATAGCCACCAACCGCATCAACACGCCTGAGCTTGCCAATGAGATTATTGAGCAAGGCTTTGCTGACATGGTCTCCATGGCCCGCCCCTTTCTTGCCGATCCTCAGTTTGTTTACAAGGCGCAGCAGGGCCGCAGCCGGGAAATCAACACTTGCATTGCCTGCAATCAGGCCTGTCTCGACCATGTCTTTGAAGGCAAGCCCGCCTCTTGTCTCGTGAACCCAAGGGCCTGTGCGGAGACCAAGCTTGTCTATAGGCCAAGCTCGAGCCGCCGACGTGTGGCCGTGGTGGGTGCGGGCCCCGCGGGCTTTACCGCCGCAACCGTTCTCGCTCAACGAGGTCATCAGGTTAGTCTTTTTGATCGTCAGGGCGAGATCGGTGGGCAGTTGAATATGGCCAAGCGTATTCCGGGGAAAGAAGAATTCTTTGAGATGCTTCGCTATAACCTTGTTCAACTTGAGCTCGCCAAGGTTGAGATTCATTTAAATACACAGGTCACGGGCAGCATGCTTGCTGACTTTGACGAGATTGTTCTCTCGGTGGGTGTCTTACCACGCGACCCGAAAATACCGGGGCAAGACGATCCTCGGGTGCTGAGCTACCTTGATGTTTTGCAGTCGGGTGCTGAGGTCGGTTCACGGGTCCTCGTTCTCGGCGCAGGGGGCATTGGCTTTGATGTTGCGCACTACCTTTCGAGTGCTCCAGCGGTGCAGGTGAATCCTTTAAAGGCATGGCAAGCCGAATGGGGTGTGGCCGATCCAGTAAGTCATCCTGCTGGCCTCGCGCCAGAGGGCCCCAAGCCTGCGGCTGCCTCACGAGACATTACCTTGCTGCAACGAAGTCCTGGTAAGCCTGGTGAAGGATTGGGTAAGACCACCGGCTGGATCCATCGCACCAGTCTTCGTCAAAGGGGTGTTCGCATGCGCTCAGGCGTGCATTATCTGCGTATTACGTCCGAGGGCTTATGGATCTCAACGTTTAACAAGGGCTCAGGCCAGCAGAAGGACGAATGCCTTCGCTTCGATTCGCTTGTGCTTTGCACCGGTCAGACATCAAATAGCTCGCTTGCCGAAGAACTGCAGCGCTTGGGGCGCAGCTTTTATGCAATTGGAGGCTGTCGGGATGCCAAGGCCCTTGATGCCAAGCGTGCCATTCGCGAGGCTGCGGAGCTTGCCGCTTCGCTTTAAATAAGAACTTTGCCTGGGTTTAAAATGTCCAAGGGATCCCAGGCGCGCTTCAGACTTCGCATCAGTTCCAACGCGGGCTCCCCAAGCTCATCACGAAGCAACTTCATTTTGTGACGGCCAATGCCATGCTCGCCCGTACAGGTTCCTTCAACAGAAATTGCACGCTCGACCAGTCGGTGATTTAGGCGCTCGGCCTCCTTCATCTCGGTGGGCGAGGAAGGGTCAACCAGAATGAGGCAGTGGAAGTTTCCGTCGCCAACATGGCCGAAGACTGGGGCCTGAAGCGACGACTTACTAAAGTCTTCCAGCGTGTCGTGAATACACTGAGACAGCGAAGAGAGCGGCACGCAGACGTCGGTGGTCACCGCGCGGCAGCCGGGGCGTAGCTGCAGGCAGGCAAAATAAGCGTGATGGCGCGCCATCCAGAGTCGGTTGCGGTCCTCGGTTTGATTCGCCCATTCAAAGTCTTCTCCGCCGAAGTCTTTGGCCAAGGCCTGTACCGTTTCTGATTGTTCCTTCACCGACTGAGGGCTTCCATGAAACTCTAGAAACAGCATGGGCTGCTCGCAAAGGCTGGTTTTGCTGTGTTGGTTGATGGCGCGAATGGTAAGACCATCAAGCATCTCTGCGCGTGCAATGGGCACCCCCATTTGTATGGTCTGAATGACAGTGTTCACGGCATCTTCAACTTGGGCAAAAGAGCAGACCGCAGCAGCAATGGCCTCAGGCTGGGGGTAGAGCCTCACCGTGACTTCGGTGATGATCCCTAGCGTGCCTTCACTGCCCACAAAAATACGAGTTAGGTCATAGCCTGCAGAAGACTTCTTTGCCCGTTGGGCGGTTTTGATAATTTCGCCTTGAGCAGTCACGACGGTCAGGTTGACTACGTTCTCGCGCATAGTGCCGTAGCGAACCGCATTCGTGCCCGATGCGCGCGTGGCTGACATTCCACCCAGCGTTGCGTCGGCGCCAGGGTCAATTGGAAAGAAGAGACCGGTATGGCGAATTTCGTTATTCAGCTGGTTTCGAGTGACACCCGCCTGAACTGTGGCCATTAGGTCTTCTTCATTCACCGAGAGAATTTGGTTCATACGGGTGAGGTCAAGGCTAATGCCGCCCTCAAAAGCCAAAACATGGCCTTCCAGCGAAGATCCTGCGCCAAAGGCGATGACCGGCACCCTAAAGGCCTTGCATTGCTGCACCAGGAACTGAACCTCAGGCGTGGATTCGGCAAACACAACCGCATCGGGCGGGGTCATGGGATAGGAGGACTCATCACGACCGTGTTGCTCGCGCACCGCCTGCGTCAAAGAAAAGCGTTCGCCAAAATGGCCCTGAAGGATCTCAATGAGTCTTGGTTCTAATTTGGTCATAATGAACCCTTAAAAGGTTTTACTGGCAAATTTTCTCTTAAAGAAAAGGTACGGTGGCATGAAGGTAATTCAACATTGGGTCGATAACAAGCACTGGGCGGGAAGTTCAAGCCGCCTCACAGACGTCTTCAACCCGGCCCTTGGGGCCAAGTCCGCAAGTCTTGCACTCGCCTCCGCTGCTGACATTGATCATGCCGTCCAAAGGGCCGCTCATGCCTTCCCCGCCTGGGCAGACACGCCCCCGGCCAAACGGGCCGCCATCATGTTCAAGTTTCGCGAACTCATTATTAAGCATATGGATGAGTTGGCACAGATGTTGTCCGCAGAACATGGAAAGACCATCCCAGACGCCAAAGGCGAGATCGCTAGGGGTCTGGAGGTTGTGGAGTTTGTTTGTGGGGTGCCCCATCTATTAAAAGGGGAATTCTCCGACCAGGTGGCCAACGCGGTCGATTCGCACAGCCTTCGTCAACCGCTTGGAGTGGTGGCCGGCATTACGCCTTTTAATTTTCCTGCCATGGTGCCCATGTGGATGTATCCCGTTGCGATTGCCTGCGGAAACACATTTGTATTAAAGCCGTCCGAGCGAGACCCTAGCGTTCCTCTTCGACTTGCTGAACTTTTCGCGGAAGCCGGTCTTCCAGCAGGCGTTTTCAATGTTGTGAATGGTGATAAGGAGGCCGTGGATGCGCTTCTCGACCATCCGGACGTGCAGGCCATTAGCTTTGTGGGCTCCACCGCCATCGGCCACTACATCTATTCGCGTGGTACGGCATCGGGTAAGCGTGTTCAGGCCCTTTGTGGGGCGAAGAACCACCTTGTGGTGATGCCTGATGCGGACATGGATCAGGTTGTTGACGCGCTTATTGGCTCTGCGTACGGGTCTGCTGGAGAGCGATGCATGGCCATCTCGGTGGCGGTACCCGTGGGAGACGACACCGCAGACCGTCTCATCGACAAGTTAACACCGCGCATTCAGGCGCTTAAGGTTGCACCCTGCACCGACCCGCAGTCCGATATGGGGCCAATTGTTAGCCGGCAAAGCCTTGACCGCATTCTTGGCTACATTGCTGAAGGCGAAAAAATGGGTGCAAAGCTTGTTGTTGACGGGCGATCTGTGAAGGTAAGCGGCCATGAGCAGGGCTATTTTCTTGGGGGTTGTCTTTTTGACCGCGTCACTCCCGATATGTCCATTTATAAAGAAGAGATTTTTGGCCCGGTTCTCGTTACGCTTCGTGCCGGTAGTTATGAGGAAGCCCTACAGCTTATTAACAGCCATGAGTATGGCAATGGTGGTGCTATTTTTACTCGCGATGGTGATACAGCAAGAGACTTTACACGGCGCGTCAAAATCGGCATGGTGGGTGTGAATGTGCCCATTCCCGTTCCGGTGGCCTACCACTCCTTTGGTGGTTGGAAACGCTCGTTATTCGGTGATCATCATATTCACGGCATGGAGGGCATTCGCTTCAATACCCGGTTAAAAACTGTGACAAGTCGGTGGCCAAGCGGCATAAAAGACGGAGCCGTTTTTAATTTCAAGTCGGGTCACGATGTCTAAGTTAAAGGTATCACGCCCCCTTTTTAGACGAACGCATTCTTAAGGAGTCCAAGGCAGCCTTGACGCTTGCCCTCGACCTTGAAGACCTGCATGTCGGCTGGCCCGGTCAAGATGAGCTTTTTGCTCTTGCAACGTTAAGGCTCGAAAAAGGGCAGTCCCTTTTTATTTCGGGCTCAAGCGGCAGCGGGAAAACCTCGTTGCTCTCCGTGCTCTCAGGGGTGCTTGTCGCTCAAAGAGGTCGGTGCCACGTGCTTGGTCACGACTTCTCAGCCCTTGCGGCACCAGCCCGTGACCAGGTTCGCGGAGAGTCCATGGGCATTATTTTTCAGCAGTTCAATTTGCTGGGCTTTATGTCGGTCCTCGACAATGTTCTTATGCCCACACGACTCTTCAATCGTCGTCACGACGATGCCTGTCGTCTCTATGGCTCTGCTTTGAATCAGGCGAGGCGCTTGCTTGAGCAATTGGGTGTTGCCCAGCAGCTCTGGGGACAGGCTGCGCATCAGCTTTCGGTCGGTCAGCAGCAACGCGTTGCCGCGGCCCGAGCTTTTATGGGTCAGCCTTTGCTTGTTCTCGCCGATGAGCCAACCTCGGCCCTCGACGACCTGCATCGGGACCGATTTCTTGAGCTGCTTGCTTCCGTGGGAGGTAAGTCTGGTGCAAGCCTTGTTGTTGTTAGCCACGATCAACGCCTTGCTAACCGGTTTGACCAACGTCTTGTGTTGGGCGGGTCTGTAGAAGTCTCAGGATGACTTGCCTGATGAAGGGTCGGTAGGCATGACCGTCTGGTTCAAGCTTGCCATCCTAAGTGCCTGGTCACGTCGACTTGCGGTGGGGCTTGTGGTTGCCTCCTTGGGGCTTGCCTGTGCCTTGGTCTTAACCGTACAGCAGCTGCGCACAGACTCAAGGCTTAGCTTTTCACAAGCCGTCTCAGGCGTTGATCTTATTGTGGGGCCCAGAGGCAGTGCGACCGAACTTCTTCTTTACAGTGTTTTTCAGCTGGGCCGCCCTACGGCCAACATGTCTGCCTCAGTGCTTCCGGCGTTACGCGATTTACCAACGGTGAATTGGGCCCTGCCTGTCCAGCTTGGTGACAGCTATCGGGGCTTTCCTGTCTGGGGAACCGAGGCCGAATTTTTTCAGAGGTTTCAGGTGCATGGACAGGCTTTACGTTTTAAAAAGGGGCAGGCTTTTGAATCGAATATGCTTTACCAGGTCGTGCTTGGCGCCGAGGTTGCCCGACGCCTCAATCATCAGCTTGGTGACTCTTTAGTCGTCAGGCACGGGTCAGGGCAGGCGCTTGACAAAAGTCATGACGATTCGCCCTTTACGCTTGTTGGCATTCTTGAGCCCACTGGCGGATCGGTGGATCGCGCCGTTTTAGTCTCGGTGGCAAG
>JAYNLI010000044.1:0-10270 GCA_038111655.1 Bordetella sp. | reverse complement strand
GAGGCGTTGACGGTTGCACCAGTGGTTTGAGCGACAGTGTTGATGAAGTCCATGCCCAGTTCTCCTTCGCCGGTCTTGCAAGACCAAAAATTAATCTGTTGATTTTGAATTTGTGCCGCCCCGGACTTGCCGAGGGAATCTGTTTCGCTAAAAAATCTTTTCCAAGTCCCTGCGTCCACCGCCTGCCCACCGAGAGTAATCCCCCCCGGGAAGCCATGCCCAAGCAAGTGGACTGCTCCGGCATGCGTCGTTGACACCGCCTCTTTCAGGAGTGGCTCAAGTTCTACTGCCGCAGTGACGGGTAATGTTGCGCAACTCGCATCGAGTCCGTCGAGCAATTGTTGAACGCCCTCCACCGAAGGGTCATAGATAAGAACAGAGTGAGGGTGACCGCCTTGTTCTGAGTCATGATCGGACATAGCGCGCGAGTCTCCAAATGTCATGCCTGAATCATATACGTAAATGCCGCACCATCAACCATTTTTTTCGGTATTTATCTAGGTGTATTCCCTTGATATCTAAGTAGTAATTAAAAAACTTTTGATTCACGCGGGTATGGTTATACTCTGGGCCTTCAATGGAGATGCAACTCTCTTAATTAATGTCCCGGGCTCTAACCGCACTTACCGCAGCACTGATATGCCTCGGGACCGCACAGGTCGCGTCCGGGCAGAGTGTCGACCCGAGCGCCGTGAGGGGCGCAATCGCGCCAGCCATCTCGACAAACCAGGCCCTGGCCCGGGAGGTGACCGTCGGACAGCAACGACTCAAGCGTATCTGCGACCGTACCGTTACCCCACCGGGCGTCCCGCCAGATCCAGCCGCACTCAACGCGATTGAGACTCAGGTCCGCAATTTTCAGAAAGAAAACGAGGCCAACTATGCGGCGGCCCTGAAGCGGGCCGCGGATCTGCGCAAAGAGCATGAGGCAGATACCGATGCGCGGGGAATTTGTGAAAAAAATCCCAAGCAAAAAGACCAGCCAACGTTTTCTGAAAGCGAATGCAATAATTCTAAGATAGTATTAAATAACTTTAAGTTGCTAGAGACTGACATAAAAATACTTATAGAACTACTGAAAAGACAGTCTAAGGCAATGGACGAAATAGTACTCCTAGAGGCCAAACGTTGCCTCCGCCCAGGATTCGCTCAGAAACTGGCTGGGGCGGTGACTCGGGACGGACCGACCAACCATAAAACGTTGGGTGCCCTGCTCGGATCCTTGCTAGGAGCGGGGCGCGTTTCCCAGTAGCCGGCCTGCCACAAAATGCCGAACAGTCGAGCACTACAACTGAATCTCCCCGGAGCCTGGGTGGTTCCTCTGGTGGCGGCAGCCTCGATCGTCTCACTCGCTGTACTCGGGATCCGTTACGAACAGGCGGATACGCAAATGGCACTCGCCCAAGAGCGTAGCGGCATAGAAGAGCGTTACCTCGCCCAAATGGGGCGCATAAAAACATCCCTCCTACAGATCGACGACCCTAAAGCGGCCGCAAACGTTGCGGCGGCCTTGCACCAAGTAATTCCCTCCCTCCTAGACACTCACCTCGTGACCCTAGACAGTGGACGAGCGACGCGGATCTTTCCGCCCCAAGCCCCCCTCACAAAGCATGCCCCCTTGGGGGCCCCGGGCAGTCCATTCGACGAGGCCCGACTAATCGCCCTCGATGAAGTACTACGTATTTCGAGCAATCGGGCAATTGCGTTTATCGACAGACCCTTTGACGTTTCCAAAAACTCTGCCGTGCCACCAAAATTGGTTGTCCTGTGGAGACTCCCCAGGAGGGGACAGTCTGCCGAAGTTTCTCATAGCCACGGGCTTGCGACCTTCGATCTAGACCCGTTACTGGAGGCCATACGCGGAGACAGTCTCGACCGCCTTTCGAGACAACCATTCGCCAACTCGTACGAAGTGATCATCAACATTGATGGGATCGCGACTGCTTTTTATTTTTCTCCGAAACAAAGCAACTCAAACTCCCTGATTTGGCTACTCACCGGGATATTGGTCACTACTCTCGCGTACGCAGCATTCAACGCTCGAACTTGGACACAAAGGCGCAAACTACTGAACGAAAGAATCAATAGGCTAGAGCTACGCCAGAACCGACAAGCCCGCCTTGCAGCCTTGGGAGAGCTCTCATCCAGAATCTCGCATGAATTAAACCAGCCACTCTTCGCCATTGAAGCCTTTGCCGCGACCCTTGTCCGTCACCCTGAAATTGACGAGCGGGAGCGGACCGACACTT
Source organism: Bordetella sp. (assembly GCA_038111655.1). Taxonomy (GTDB): domain Bacteria; phylum Pseudomonadota; class Gammaproteobacteria; order Burkholderiales; family Burkholderiaceae_A; genus Hahnella. The sequence goes on along the minus strand of JAYNLI010000044.1, from coordinate 8,021 downwards.
TGCACAAGATTCGCAACGAATCGGCGAGAGCGGCCAGGGCGACGCGAGCAATCCTGGACTTGACCAAGAACCAATCTAGAGCGGGCGCTAGCGACCACAGTGACGTGCATTTGATAATTGAAGATCTGTCACCTCTACTGACGATCGAAGCCCAAAAAAAAGGGATCAAATTGACGATAAAAATAGCCAACACTGGTGCACACAGAGTCCCGAGAGCGCCAGTCGAGTTGTTCGTTATGACGACCGTAACTAACGCTATTGAAGCTATCTCAGAAACGCCCAGCACCGTGAAAAACCCACAAGTGGTGGTTGAAGCAGCCGTCAGAGCCGATCAGGAACTCACAATCAAAGTTAGCAACAACGGTTCAAGAATCGCAGATGCCGATGCCGAACGCATTTTTGAAGATTTTTTCACGACCAAAGAAGGAGGTTCAGGTCTTGGGCTCTCAACCGCCAGGAACGTAGCCAGACGCCACGCCGGAGAGGTCGCGTTGGTCAGGGGTGCGGCAAGTGACACGACGATGTTCGAACTAAGACTCCCGATCCGTCAGGAATCGGTGACCACCGCATGAAAACGCTCGTACACCTCATTGACGACGATTTGCAGTTGGCAGAGGCGTTGACACTTCTGCTTAGAGCCGAGGGGCACACAGTTACTCACTTCGAGTCAGGCGAGTCGTACCTCGCACACGTTGAAGGAATTGACAGCCAAGACCGCACGCCGGTCTGTATCCTACTTGACTTGCATCTTGGAGGTGGTCTTAACGGACTGGCGACCTTTGAGAAGCTGCTTAACAACATCCGGCACGAGTTACCTCCTGTGATTTTTCTCACCGGGAATGGTGATCTGCAGACTGGTGTGTCAGCAATCAAAATGGGGGCGTATGACTTTTTGGCAAAGCCTGCAAAGACCGAAGAGTTACTCGAGAAAATCAAATCCGCGCAACAGGCATATAGCAAAGGACTCGAGCGCGCGATGAGCGTGACCCATTTCAGGGAGGCACTCGATACTTTGACCAGACGGCAACGTGAAGTTCTAGAACTTTTGTTGCTTGGACACACAAACAAAGAGGTTTCGGAAAAATTATCAACGAGTGTGCGTACGGTCGAAATACATCGCGCTGCTCTCAGTGAACGCCTGGGCGGCCTCGCTCTCGTGGAAATCGGCCAATTAATCGAACGTTTGCGGTCGAAGGAACAATGGCCCTAACAACGCTTCACAAAAACGCAGGGGCGATACTGCTGTCGTTACTGGCATGGGGGTTGCAAGGTAGTTTTGCGCAGACCAATACCACGCCCACCACCAGCCCAGGTAGCCAAACCATCGCGACAGGCTTTTTTATATCTGACGGAGGCTTTCTCGTCTCATCCGAGCATGTGGTCAGGGGTCGCAGCCACCTATACGCGCTGATGCCAGACAGGCGTGTATTGCCTGCGCAATTAGTCAAAGTAGACGCCAAAAACGATATCGCGCTACTCAAGGTATCCGCCATGACACCGTTCTTGTACCTATCCCACTCGGCGGGCGTGCCACCGGGGATGGATGTGGTGACGATCGGGTATCCACAAGTGGAGTTTCTTGGTTTATCCCCAAAAATTACGCGCGGCATAGTGAACAGCAGCTCGGGACTCAAGGACGATCAAGGTTCGTTTCAATTCAGCGCTGAGATCCAGAAGGGAAACTCTGGCGGGCCACTGATTGGCCCGGGGGGCACTGTCGTCGGTATTGTCAGAGCGAAACTGGATGCCGAAAAAATGGCCCGCCTAGGCCAAGACACCCCACAAAACGTGAACTTTGCTGTCAAGAGTGCCTTACTAATTAAATTTCTCAAAGACACGGCCGGAATCCCTTTTACTCGCCCACTCAATCCCGAGGCAGAATTACGTCCGATACGTATCTATTCTGAGGGTATCGAGGCAATCGTCCCCGTGATCGCACGCGACGAACCGTTTCGCAAATAAACTATCAGCAACACTAGGCTAGTGCTGTGACTTACGAGGAGAGAAGCAAATGACCAGAAACAGTTTTGTTGAGGGAATTGGGAACATCACAGTCCACCGCGGTATTGTCCACATTGAGTTTGTCCGACTCAAGTCAGTCGACCCAACCACCCAAAAACCTGATTTCGAGACCTCTGAGGTTATTTCAATGACCGTACCCGCATTTGAGCAAGTCAATCGAAGGCTCTCTGCGCTTCAGGAGAAGCTGCAAGCGTCCAGACCCAGCGCCACCGCTGCAGCGACAGTCGCGAAGGGGCAGGCCACCAAAAAGGTAGTAGCCAAGCCGAAGAAGTAGCCGTACCACGGCATGTAAAGTCCACAAGGCATCCGATCGCACGTAACCTCGCGCATTTACTGATCGACGAATGTTTTTTAGGTTCTTTGCGGGACGAAAAGCGATAAAGGGGAGATTACTCCTCGCGTTCGTGTCCTGGGTCGTTGTCGGTTGTGCGATAAATACCCCCGAGACCAGAGTAAGTGAACTTCTAACCCAAGCGCAAAGACAACAATTTCGTCCGCTTCAGACCGTGTACCCCGGTCTGATTTTGGTGCAAAATTTCGAGCGAGCAGCTACCCCTCTGTGGGTCTTTATTGAAGGGGATGGGGCTCCGTTCAGCACCACCCAACCTCTCAGCAAGTCAAATCCCACGCCACGGCACTCGATCGCCCTCAAACTGGCTATAGACAACCATGGCTATCGAACAAGCTATTTTTCGCGCCCATGCCAGCATATTGACCACGCCACGTCACCCCATTGTCGTGATGAGTCAATTTGGCAAGCCCGACGCTTCAGCGCTCAAGTTCTAAACCTCATCACAAAGGGTTTAGATGATCTTTTGAGAAACGCCCCAGGAGATGTGGTTCTGGTTGGTCACTCTGGCGGGGGGCCGATTGCTTTGGGTCTAGCGGCTAGGCGACCCGATCGGGTTCGGTGTGTGGTCACTCTGGCAAGCCCCATGTATCTCACAGAGTGGGCGCAGTACCATCAAATCCGTGGCTTGGAGATAGCCGTAGAGGAATCCCCCCTAACCCTGCCCAAGACAATTCGCCTCCACGCGGTCTTTGGTGACACGGACGAGGTAATCGGTGCGGATTTGACTGCCGACTGGATAAAACACTCGGCAAAATATGATGTCCTACCGCCCAAGATCGAACTGATTACAGCGACACACACCCGTGGGTGGATAAATTTTTGGAAAAAAAATCGAAGTAGGCTATGCTCCGCTGAGAAGACACGTAACTACTCAATTAGACATGAAGACGACCCTGCGATTACTTCTCTCTATCTCGGCAGTATTGCTGGGGCACCACTCGAGTAATGCTGGCGAAGGAGACCGAGTAAATCGGGCGGTACAAGGGGCTACTCAAGCAGCTCAACAAGTGGTACGCCTTCATATCAGCAATCTGCAGAGTGGTCTGGGCATAAGATTCGGTCTAAGCCAAAGCCAGGACGGGCGGAATGATCGGGCCGCAAGCTGGGACGACGGTGTCGTGACCTACTCCGCAACACCCACATTTGTCAGCTTCAACAATGACATCAAGCCCCTGACCAGCAAGGGCACCGTCGGAGTGGTGGTTCTGGGTGTCGAGCATTTTGATGAAATTGATACCCTCACCGGTCTCACACTGACCGTAGACGCCCCCAGCCTCACGAGTCGAGAGTACCTCACCTCGACGACCACACTGGACACGAAAGTCAGCGGGTCTGGCTTAACATTTGCACCCTACTTCGCCAGACAGACCGAGGACGGTGGCATGATCGATTTCAGTGCCGGGTTCGGTTTTTCTAACTTGTCGACCAATACGGGAGGCGTCACGTCCAAACCGAAGTCGACCCGGATGTTTTTTTCTCTGGGCTACACCAAAAACTCCGAATTTGGTGACAGTGCTGTTCTTACCGCCAAAAATGTAGTCAGCTACTCGAGTGATTCGGTGAGTGCCTTTACGATGAGCGATAACACGGCCATCGCGAAGAGCTCCTCCAACCTATTGCAGGCCAAGCTTCAGCTAGGACTTTCATGGCCTTCAGACGGGTGGACGCCTTACGCAGAGGGCGGTCTAACCATCAACAGTCTCGGCGTATCAAACGGCGGTGGCACGACGCCCAAGGAGCACTCCCTGACGCATCACGCCAGGGTCGGACTTAGGACAATGAGCGAGGATGGATACGCAGATTTCTCGGTGCAGATGGAAAAAGACAAGAGCAGAGTCCAAGTCTACGCTGGGTTCAGGTTTTAAAAAAGTCAGCGAAAACTGGGAAGCCTCGGGTTCGTTAGCTGCTGAATCAACGTATCAAATCCCGAGCCCTGGATAAAGGCTGGTCTAGTATCCAAGACTTGCAGTCTGGCCTCGCCGGGTTTCAAATCCTTGGGCACAAACCCTGACTTTTCTTTTGCAATGTCCGCCTCCTCGCCCGAGGCCAGCTTCATGTGTGTTGCACCGTCGTAAACGTAGTTATAAATCCCAGCCCGATCTTTTTGCCCATCACCAACAAAGGCAACCTCAATGTCGGTACCGCGTATTCCGATGGTGGCAGTACCAGCCGAGTACTTGCTGCTTGCGGGATTTGCCTTGGCAATCTTCCCTGACACGGCCCTCAAGGCGCCCGATATAAGCGAAGTCTCTACCTTGTCTGTATCCTTTTCTTCATACTGAAAGGCCGAAATCTTCACCTCTGATTTTTTTCTCACGATCAGTCGGCTTTTGTCCTCGAGCTGTATCAACACTTGTCCGCTGCTACCAGTCTGAATTTTGTCTCCAACATAGACTTTTGAGCGCTTCTCCAAGGGGTCCTTCTTCCCATCTGCCCTCTCGGCGACAACCTCGCCTTTGGCTCGTAAAACTTTCCCGGCCAACTCGGCGCTGATGCCCGGCGACATCGGTAATAAGCACAGACAAACCGTAAGGTACCGAAAAAAGGATTTCTTGAGCATCATGACCTCACTTCGTATCGAACTTGGTTATGGCTTGCCAGTCATCGGGGAGTGGCTCGGCCAACAACCGCTGACATTGTTCCTCCAGCCAAACGTATAGGGTTTTTGATCCATATCGTTTGTCCAGTTCCGTCAAAAGCCGCAGGCACCCTTCAAAGTCGCCCGCCCGATATTTCAATAGAGCTTGACTCCAAGCCTCGACCTCTTGCGAAACCTCAGGCCTCACCTCGGCATGCAACCCAATAGGCTCAAAAATTCGAATCGGCTCATCCTTGCCCTTCACCTTCACGCAGTCAATCTCCCGAAACAAAACTCGGCCACACTGCTTAACGGTGGTCTCTGGGACCAAAATCCAAGTCCCATAAACCCGGGTCAGGCCCTCTAAGCGTGAGCCTAAATTCACTGCATCGCCCATTACGGTGTAGGCACGGCGTACGTCAGAACCCATGTCGCCAACGCTCATCGGGCCGGTACTTAACCCAATTCCAATCGACAAGGGAGGCCACCCACGCTCGGCAAAAGATTGCTTGAGGACCTCTAACTCTTCGATCATCGCAATCGCGGCCAAAGTAGCACGGTTGGCATGCTCGTCATCGTCGATAGGAGCCCCCCAAAACGCCATGATCGCGTCGCCGATATATTTGTCAAGCGTCCCACCATGCTCTCGAATCACACGGCTCATCGTGGATAGATATTGGTTGATGTACTCGGACAGGTCGGCCGGGGATAGTTGCTCGGAAATTGACGTGAAGCCTCGAACGTCAGAGAACATCACAGTGAGTTCTTTCTTGACCCCAGCCATGCTGTAGCGCTCGGGATCTTCGGCCATCATTTCCACCAATTCTGGAGGGACGTACTGCCCGAAGAGGGAGGTAAATTGACGCTTATTTTTGAACTCCCGGTAAAACTCTGTCAGCGTTAACAAAATATATGCACTGACGGCAGCACTCACTACCTGAGCGATTGGCCAATACTCACCCAGTCGCCACAACCAGTGGTGCGCGCCGACTGTCAGTCCCAGGACGACCAGCATTGCCCCTCCAGAGATTACTGGCGAGGTCAATACCGTTGTAGCTAATACCAAAAAGCCAACGATCAAAGCCACAGACGCCAAAATAACCTCTGCATAGTGAGGCGTGTGGCGTATTTCTCCACTGCCTGGGTACTGAAGCAGGGAAGAAACTAAGTTTGCATGGACCTCTACCCCTGGGTAAATACCGTCCAGAGGCGTCGCCCTCAAGTCCAAGAGTCCCGGTGCTGTCGTACCGACAATCACCACCTTACCCTCAAGCTCGGACCTGCCTGCCTTACCTTCAAAAACGTCAATGGCTGGGATATACCTGAAACTTTTCCCACGCCCCACGTATGGGACCAGAAGCGTCCCATCGCGATCCAACGGCACGCTGATTCCATCGACGACAACCTTTTCAATCACAGGGCCATCACCAGGCGCTACCACATTTCCGGCCCCATCCTTGAAGACCAGCGGGGGGAGCTTCAACCCCCCGCCCTCCGATTTATCTAGGGCCCGGACGACCCTCGCCGTTGCTAGCGATAACGACTGATATAGCCCACCATCGTGTGCCACGAAAACTGGTACCCGACGAACCAATCCGTCAGCGTCAACGATCGGCGAGAAGTGGCCTGAGGCGATCGCAACTTCCTCAAAATTCTCTATATTCCCCCCATATCCAGGGGCTCTCACGAACTGATGACGTGCAGCATCTGGCAACGTCAATCCAGTCGGCGGTAGGCTACCAGCCCTTTGTGCCTGGTCACCAAAGGCAAAGTAATACCCCAATATCATGGGATAACTCATCAGGGCCTCTTCGAAGCGGCCGTCATAATCTAAATCAGCCTCAATATCAGCGAGAGTAGCTTTGAAATCTCGACTGTTAGCTAATTGTTGTTCTGCTAACTGCCGAAGAACCTCTAACCCAGAGCTTCGATCAGGCTCTGCAAAGATGACATCAAAAGCAACAACCTTAGCCCCGTAATTATCAAAGACCCTCTCTACGAGCTCCGACATCACCTTTCGATTCCATGGCCAACGGCCAAGCTCAGGAGAAGCCAAACTCCGCTCATCCACGTCCAACACCACCACCTGCGCTGGCTTTGCCTCAGGAAGGGTGATCGCAAGATGCGTGTCGTAAATCAACCGATTCAACCCAGCCATCCAGGGAAGCCTTACGACACCAGCGGCATCGAGGGTGATCCATAGCACCAACGCAGCGGCCAAGCAGATCGGGACAACTTTTTGTCGTTGCAGTTTCATACAGTCAAACACCTAATCCATCAACCATCCTACGCACCATAAAGCCTTTTGGCAATCAGCGGTTGCTTGCTTCAGACTGGCTCTGATATATTGAGGACAAGGAGAGAAAGGAACGCCATGCCGGTTGTACGAGGCCAATTTGCTGTAGACATTACCAAGCTCCACGAGCTGGGCATGGTTGACCCGCACTCCAAAGAAAGCCTCGACATCTTTCAGTCGGGTCAACTGACAGCCGAGGAGAGGCTGTATTTCACCCTGTGGTCATGCCGCATGTTGAGTGCAGTCAATTTGTCGGAGGGCCAGCGCCTGCTCGCTGAGGGCGATGATGTCGCGACCGGGTACTTTCTGATCGACGGAGCCGCCATGTACGTGTCGGGCGAAACGGCTTATCGCCTCGGGCCGGGCGCGGTGATTGGCGTAGCCGAGGGTATGGCGCGAAAGCCCATGCGGTTTGACGTATTCATCACCAAAAACTCCCGCGCCATGAGTATTCCGCTGTACCAGGCCGATGCCGCATTCGCCAACCTGCCCCCCACCATGCGCGGTATTTTCTCCACCGTGACGGGGCGCACCCTGGGGTTGCCCAAAGATGGCTGATTTCTACAAGGTGGTCTATGAAGATGGCGAGCACATCTTCGAGGCTGGCGCCAACGCCGGTAATTTGTATATCTTGATGGACGGCTGCGTGGAGCTCGTCGGGGCCGATGGCAAGGCGTTCGCCGAGCTCCCACCCGGGCAGTCATTCGGCGAGCAAGCATTTTTACGTGGCGGCATTCGCGGTGCAGGTGCCCGTGCCAAGGGCGTCACCACGT
>JAYNLI010000043.1:0-10817 GCA_038111655.1 Bordetella sp. | reverse complement strand
TTTCAATGGAGTCAAGGTTTTGATAGGCCAGCGAGACGTCTTTAAGCACCGACTGCAAAAGGCCCGGCTGTTTTAAAGGCTTACCGGCACGCCCGTAGGCAAAGCCTTTTCGCTTGGTGTAGGCCTCGGCCAACTCATCTTCGTCGTTCCAACAGCCCTGGTCAACCAAGTGATTCACATTCGCACCGTAGGCGCCGTCGCAGTTTCCAAAGACCCGCAGAGCAGCCGTCTCAAGATCACAGCCGTGTTCTGCCATATAAGCCAGGCAATGACGTCGCACAAAGTTTTGATCGGCAGGCTCATCAGCACTTGCCGCTAGAAAAGCGGCCTCGGCCAACATACGAATCTGCAAGGGAAGCAGGTCGCGAAAAATACCCGAGAGCGTCACCACAACATCAATGCGTGGCCGGCCAAGCTCTTGAAGCGAAATAAGTTGCGCACCGGCAAGACGGCCAAAGCTGTCGAACCGTGGTGCCGCACCCATAAGCGCCAGAGCCTGCGCCATGGGGCCGCCACCGGTCTTCAAGTTATCGGTTCCCCAGAGCACCATGGCCACCGACTCCGGTAGCCCATGGCCATCGGCCTTGTAACGCTCGAGTAGTCGCTCGGCCTGGCGCATGCCATCGGACACGGCAAAACGGCTGGGCATACGGAAGGGGTCAAACCCATGCAGGTTACGCCCTGTGGGAAGAATCTCGGGGGTGTGGAGAAGATCGCCACCCGGTGCAGGACGAATGAATTCGCCATTAAGTGCCCTCAGAATGGCCGCGACTTCCGCATCAACCTGCGTCTCACGATTCACGCGATCAAGAATGCCAAGCAAAGTGTCGAGCCCCTCGGCGCCAAGCTCGGGTTCAAGAAGCCGTCGCGCCGTCTGCAGTCCGTCACCACTGTCTCGCAGACCTTGTATTACGGTTTGAGTTGCAGCACCCCGCTGAGCCGCGGGTGTGTTGCCCATAATGGCATCAATGGCTTGGCCCAGGCTTGGGGCCGTTTTTAGGGGGGCATAGGCCTGCGCCATGGCAAGCAAAAGTTCACGTCGAGCCGACACCGACATAGGCTCTCCCACCACATGCAGGCCCTGAGGAATGAGCGCCTGATCGCATTCCATTAATGATTTATGAAGGGCATAAACCTCTTCATCGAGAGCCTGAAGTACCTTTGCCAGTGCGCCCTCCTGATCACCCGCAAAAGAACCAACTGCTTGAGGCTTGCGGCTTTCAGGTAAAGCGCCTTGTATGAAGGCAATAAGCGTGGGAATGACTTGCGTAAGCTCAACCGCCTTGGCCTGCTCCACCATCACCTCAATAAGGCCAGCAGCCTCGCCATTAGGATCAAGCCATTCACTCACCGATGTCTCGCGTGGCATAGAGCGCCAGCGATCGACCGTAGCCTTGAGCTCTTGCAGACCTGCATAAAGACCGGCTTGCCCCACAGGCGGCGTCATATGACTAATAAGCGTTGCAGCCGCCCGTCGCTTGGCAATGGTGCCTTCCGAGGGATTGTTGGAGGCGTACAAATAAAAATTGGGAACGGGCCCAATCATGCGCTCGGGCCAACACGCCCCGGAGCTTCCAGCCTGTTTGCCGGGCATGAATTCCAGGGCGCCGTGTGTTCCGAAATGCAAAATAGCGTCGGCCTTGAAGTCTTCGCGCAGGTAGCGATAGAACGCTGCAAAGGCATGCGTGGGGGCCATACCCTCTTCGAACAAAAGCCGCATGGGGTCGCCCTCGTAGCCAAAGCCTGGCTGAACCACAAGGGCCACATCACCAAGGTTCAGGCCAAGAACGAAGAACTCTTTGCCATTCGTCAGCTGACGGCCAGGTGCGGCACCCCAGACTTTTTCAATGTCCGCAAGGTAGGTCTCACGCGCAATGTAATCGGCCACAGGAATGCGCGCCAGGCAGTTGGCATCGGTGCCCTGATGGGCAGCATTTCCATTCAGCACAGCTTCCTGAAGTTCATGGGCAGTATTCGGAAGCTTGAGGCTGTAGCCTTCGGCCTGCATGGCCTTCAATGTGTTGAAGACCGACTCAAAGACACTTAAGTGAGCCGCTGTTCCAACGCTGCCACCGTTCGGTGGGAAGTTGAAAATGACCACAGCAACACGCCGTTCTTGAACCGGACGGCGGCGCAGGCTAACAAGCCCAACCAGTCGATCGGCAAGACGCTCGGCGCGGTCGGGACAGCTCACCATGTCTTGGTGCGTGACAAGATTGTCAAAGGTACAGTGCCGTTGACAACCCTGGCAGGCCACACCCTTGGCGCCGGGTCGACCACCAAAAACCATGGGGGCCGTGGCGCCATCAAGCTCAGGAATCGCAACCATAATAGTGGACTCGACCGGCAGCAACCCTCGCGCCGACCCACCCCAGTCGGCAAGGGTCTGGAACTCCAGGGGATGGGCTGCAATATAGGGCAAATTAAGGCTGGCCAGCACTTCCTCTGCCGCCTGCGAGTCGTTGTAAGCAGGCCCCCCCACCAAAGAGAAGCCAGTTAACGACACCACAGCATCCACCGTGGGCTTGCCGTTTTTCATAAAGAAGGCCTCGATAGCAGGCCGCGAATCAAGGCCCATGGCAAAAGCGGGCACGACCGAAAGGCCGCGCGCCTCAATGGCCTGAATAACACCGTCGTAATGACCCGTGTTGCCTGCCAGCAAGTAAGAACGCAACATCAGGAGGCCTACGCGAGGCCTACCTGGCATGGCTTGACGTACAGCAACCGCAGGAAGCGCTGCAAGTCGATCGGTAATGCGGCCCTCGAGTCTTGGGTGGTAAACACCAAGCTCCGGGTACTCGATGGGGTCCACCGATTTAAGTCGGTTACGAAAAACCTCGCGAGCCCCCTTGGCATAACGGTTTATTAGGAAAGCCGCCATGTTCACCATGTTGTCTTCCGAGCCACCAAGCCAGTACTGCAGGCATAGAAAATAAGAGCGAACATCTTGGGCTGTACCCGGAATAAAACGAAGAATTTTGGGTAGCCGACGCAGCATGCGCATCTGTCGGGCACCACTTGCTGAAGCACTTGCCCCCGACCCTTCTTTGTAGTCACCCGATCGCGCGCCCCCACGCAACCGCTTCAAAAAAGCAAGCGCACCGGAGGCAGGTTTGGACATGTCGAACCGGCCCACCTTGGTAAGGCGCACCACCTCGGCCGCCGACATGGCGCAGACCATGGCATCGACCTCGTCACGACGCCTTTCAAGAAGATCAATGACCGGCAGATAATGGTCTTCAAGAAACAGCATGCTGACAAACAAAATGTCCGCGTTCTCAATGGCCTCGCGGCATGCGGCAAGGGCGCAGGCATCGCTTGCGTATTCGGAGGCAGCATGCATTTCGAGGCGAATGCCCGGCATGGTCTTGGCCAGCTTGCCCGCAGCCACAGCCGTCGCACTGGCCAGGTGGGTGTCCATGGTCACCACTACAAAACGAAGCGAGGCCTTGGTCTTAGCGTCCATAGTGAGCCTTCGCCTCGTAAAGGATGTCTTTGGTAATGGCCGAAATACCCTGCATGACCGCAAAGGCCTCGGTGTTCTTGCGTGCCTTCTTGCGGACGAAGAAGGGGATCTTGCCTAGTTCTTTTTCGGCGTCAGGGGTCCAGTGAATTTGTATTTCAGACGTTTTAATTACGTCTGTGCCTTGACTGACGTTAAGGGCTGGAGAGATGGGTTCCGAACGCGTCAATTCTTCGCGTGAGGAAGCTGTCTCTCCAGGCCCAACCTGAAAACCATGACCCCCCAGATGCGAGGCCCCAGCGCCTTCATGGAACTCGAAGTCTTCGCGGAACATACCTAGCAGATGCTCTTCAAGCCCCATCATCAGTGGATGCACCCAGGCATCAAAGAGAACATTAGCGCCCTCAAAACCCATTTGCGGCGAATAGCGCGCAGGAAAATCTTGCACATGAACGGGCGCCGAAATAACAGCGCAAGGAATGCCAAGCCGCTTGGCAATGTGCCGCTCCATTTGAGTACCAAGCACCAGGTCGGGCTGAGCCTGGGCGATAGCCTGCTCCACCTCAAGGTAGTCTTCTGAAATAAGCGCCTGCAGTCCGTAACCTTGAGCCACCTCGCGCAAGTCGCGCGCCGACTCGCGGCTGTAGCTTCCCAGCCCAACCAGCTCAAAGCCAAACTCTTCCGTGGCCACGCGGGCTGCCGCCAAGGCATGCGTACCATCCCCGAAGACAAAAACACGCTTGCCCGTGAGATAGGTGGCATCCACCGACGCGGAATACCAGGCCATACGACTTGCGCAGACCTCATAGGCCTTGGCAACTGCCTCTTCAGCATCCAGGCCTGCAAGCTGCGCGACTTCCCTTACAAAGGCCTCGGTAGCCTTCACGCCAATGGGAACCACCTGCGTGAAAGGCTGCTGAAAGCTACGCTTCAAAAAGCTTGCAACAGGCCCTGCAATTTCTGGATACAGCACAACGTTGAAATCGGCCTCGGGCAGACGACGAAGGTCGGAAGGCCGGGCCTGCCAGGGCGCCACAACATTCAACGAAATGCCAAGAGCAGTAAGAAGTCGTTTAATTTCTTGTAGGTCGTCGCGATGACGAAAGCCCAGAGCAGTAGCACCAAGAATATTGCAGGACGGCGCTCGGCCCGCACGATCTTTGGTTACCACGCCATGCGTCAGTCGCCGCACCAGTTGGTAAAAAGTCTCGGCAGCACCCCAGTTTTCCTTCTTCTGGTACGAAGGCAGCTCAAGGGGCACGACAGGAATATCAAGGTTCAAAGACTCGGCAAGACCGCCAGGGTCGTCTTGAATAAGCTCGGCTGTGCATGAGGCGCCGACAATTAAGGCCTCGGGTGCATAACGGGCCACCGCCTCGCGCGCAGCCGACTGAAAAAGCTCTGCGGTGTCTTTGCCAAGATCGCGAGCCTGAAAGGTGGTGTAAGTGACGGGTGGGCGCTTTTCACGCCGCTCAATCATGGTGAAAAGCAAATCGGCATAGGTGTCACCCTGCGGGGCATGCAAAACATAGTGAAGGCCCTTCATGGCGGTTGCAATGCGCATGGCCCCAACATGAGGTGGGCCCTCATAGGTCCAGACCGAGAGCTTCATGCCCACTGCTCCGCGGCCAATGTGCCCGAAGCATCTGTTACCAATGGCACCGAATGCGAGGCTGATTTCGTCTGAGGCCGAACGGGGAAGACCGGGTAGAGACCTGCAATTCGGTCACGACGTCGAAACGGCCGCGCAAACAATTCTGCTAGGTCGGCCGCCTGATCAAAGCCGTGAATGGGGCTAAAGACAAGCTCGATAGACCACTTGGTGGTCAGCCCCTGAGCCTCAAGCGGGTTGGCCAAACCCAGGCCGCAGACCACCAGGTCAGGCTTGGCCTGAAGGCAGCGATCAAGCTGTCGATCAAGGTTTTGGCCCTCGCTTAGCGTGAAGGCCGAGCCCTCTCCCCCAAGACCCGCGTCCGTGAGAAGGGCAAGTTCTGCCGACATGTGCGAGCGATGCAGAAATGGCGTCCCCACTTCGGTAAGTCGCATCCCCATCTCGCGCGATAGAAACCGCGCCAATGGAATTTCAAGCTGGGAATCGGGAAAGAAAAAAACCGAACGGCCTTCAAGCTCTTGACGCATGCGCGCAAGGCCTTTTTCTGCGCGTGCCAGAGGCGCGGCAATAACCTGCTCAAAGATTTCACGGCTAACACCAAAAGCTTGCGCGGCTGTCCAAAGCCAGCTTCGTGTCCCTTCGGCACCCAAAGGGAAAGCCGCCGGAAGGTGCTGAGCACCGCGCGCCTCAAGCGCCCGGGCAGTATCCGAAAGAAACGGCTGCGCCAACAAAAACCGAGTGTTCGGCCCCAGGGCAGGTAGTTGATCGGAGCGACGCGCGGGAAGAGTACCAATGCGCTCAATGCCCATGGCGCGCAGAAGATCAAGTAACTGGTCCTCTACAATATCGGCAAGGCTTCCAACCACCAGCAGATCGGGGTGTTGATTAGAGGATACTGCGGGCATAAGGGGGACAAGCGAGGCCAGGCAAGCGTCTTCACCTTGCGTAAAGGTGGTTTCAATGCCACTGCCGGAGTAGTTCAACACCCTGCAACGCCCTGCATGCTGTTGCGTGAGACGTTCAGCGGCTCGAGAGAGGTCGAGCTTGATGACCTCCGAAGGACAGGAGCCCACCAAAAAGAGCATGCGAATGTCAGGCCGACGGGCCAGCAGCTGACCCACCACCCGGTCAAGCTCCTCGTTGGCATCGGCGAGGCCCGCAAGGTCGCGGTCATCAATAATGGCTGTAGCAAAACGGGGCTCAGCAAAAATCATGACGCCGGCAGCCGACTGCAAAAGATGGGCACAGGTGCGCGAACCCACTACCAAAAAGAAAGCATCTTGAATTTTTCGATGCAGCCAGACAATGCCTGTGAGACCACAAAAAACTTCACGTTGCCCGCGCTCGCGAAGGACCTCCAGCATAGCCGTTGGTGCCGCCTCGACGCAGCCTGATTGACGAAGCTCAGAGACCGAGGGACCGTTCATGCGGCCACCTGCGCAGGGACACTAGCAAGCCTTGCCGTGCGCAGCTTGTGAAGGAACTGACAGGCATTGACAACATAGGTGGCGTAGGCGGCCAGTGCGATTCCAATTTGTGTCTGTAGGCTCACGGCATCGGCCTGCCACCAGGCCACAAGGTAGGCGGTATGCAAGGCAATGACACCCATGCTCACCGCGTCTTCCCAAAAAAAGGCAGGAGCAAACAAGTACTGGCCGAACACCACCTTCTCCCAGATGGCGCCAGTCACCATGATGAGATAAAGCACAAGGGTCTTAACAACCACCGAGGCAAGGGCAAGATCCCAATATTGCCCTGTGGCATAAGCGTAACCAATGAGCCCAAGGCTGATAAGAAAAACCAGAAACTGCAAAGGCGCCAGAATGCCCTGAACAAGCGTCCATCCCGTGGCATCCCGGCGCTGCCTCTGCTCGAGCGTATACAAGGGCTGACTGACAACAACCTGTGACATGATGCCGTGTCACTCCTATTAGACTTTTCCGTCTTCTTACTCTAGGCTTGGCCCCCACGAATGTCAACTAAACGAGACATCAAAATTAATTGACAAATGAATGAATGTCGGAGATAGTCCTAGACAAAACATCGATAAAACTTCTCGACAAAGTTGAAGGTCAGGAGGATCATGGGCTCAGACATATCAGTAGCCTTCTATAAGCAGGGAGACAAGCCGCCCAAGTCGGGTCAGGCTGTCTACCAGGCAAAGGCTGCAGGGAGAACCACCATGAAAGAGCCGCCGATGCGTCGGTCACGTCCTCGCGACCATGGCCCCGCCTGTAGGGAGCTAGAGACCAACACCGTGCTTGAGGTTTTGACTCACCAGGTTATTCCTCGCCTGGTGTTATCGGAAGGCCCCCCGGTCTTCGTGCGAAGCCCTGCGGAAATTGGACAGTCTTGTGGGTTGGCGGGCCAAGAAGCCAGCTTCGGTGCCCGCTTCCCAGAGTTGCAAGGCGCGGCCAAAGCACTTGCCGAAATGGCCATGAACAACAATGCTGGTGGCTGCTGGCAGCTTATTCATGACCTGCGGCGCGAAGTAGACCTTTCCCCAGAAGACGTCATGCTCGGCCTCATTCAACCTGCGGCTCGTTGCATGGGCGAAGGCTGGGTGGCCGACAGCTGTGATTTCGCAGGTGTCACCATTGGGCTGTGGCGACTTCAGCAAATTCTGAACGACCTCAGCCTTGAGGTTCAGAAGTCCGTCACAACCATAATACCCACCGAACTTACTGCAAACAGCAAGACCCCAACCCTTGCGCTTGCCACCATGCCAGGCTCTCAACATCGCCTTGGCCTGCAAATGGTGAATAGCTTTTTTTCACGGGCAGGCTGGAACTGCCAGATGCTGGAATCGAAATCAGAACTCGAGCTGATTAGTGAAGTAAAACGATTAGGCCCCGATTTGCTTGGACTGTCTGTGGCCAGCGAAAAAGATGCCTTGCAGGCGGCAGGACTTATAGTTCGGCTTCGCGATGCCAGAACGAAAACAACATCATCTCCCCTCGTTATGCTTGGCGGTCCAGCCCTAACCGCCTTCCCGGAGCTCGCCCAACGAACAGACGCGGATCTTCTAGTTGGGGATGCCGATCTTGCCGTCGACCTTGCATTCGAATTGCTTCAAAGTCACGCAAGTCGCTCCAAGTCTTCGCGGGCGAAACCCTTTAAGTAGATTATTTAACGTGGGCCATAACGAGCAATCAAAAGGCAAGGGTCTTTCAGGGCTCGACGCCGAGGAAAGCGCAGCCCTTGTTACAGCCGCTGCCGACATTACCTTGGTGATTGACGCACAAGGTATTATTCGTCAGGTCATTACTGGAAGTGCGGACTGGCAGCCTAACCGGGCACAAGATTGGGTAGGAAAGAAGTGGGCTGAAGTTGTCACCTCCGAGAGTCGACCCAAGATTGAAGAAATGGTTCGAGAAGCCCAAGAGGGCAAAGCCGAAGGGCGCTGGCGGCACATTAATCAACTTAGCCAGCCCGATGAAGAAATTCCCATTCTCTTCTCACTGCTGCGCGTTGGGAAAGATGGTCAGATGGTGGCTGTAGGCCGTGATTTGCGCCCGGTCGCCTCGCTGCAAGCAAGATTAGTTGAAGCGCAGCAGCTTATGGAGCGCGACTACGTTCGACTTCGCGGTGTCGAGGGTCAGTTCCGTATGCTATTCGATCTTGTGCATGACCCCGTGCTTCTTATTAGTGCGCGTTCTCACCAAGTGATCGAAGCCAACCGCTCAGGTGGGCAGTACCTTCAAAAAGACCGTCAAGCCATTATTGGTGAGGCCATCGAGGCCTTCTTGTCCGATCGTGCAAACTCGGCCCTGCACAACACCCTTCAGCAAGTGGCAAGCTCTGGCAGACCCGCCGAAGTCAGCCTGCGGTTTGTCAAGCATCAGGCCTCTGCGCGCGTTCTTGTAAGTTACCTGCGGCAAGAATCGGACACCGTATTCATGTTGCGAATTGACTCCGAAAAACCGCATCCCGGAGAAGATGTGGCCCTACTTGAGGCCATGCGTCAGTTCAGCGACGGGCTGGTGTTAACCGATACCAAGGGCATTATTCGTAGCGTCAACCCTGCATTTGTCGAGATGATTCAAATGGTGCATGCGGGCCAAGTGATTGGTGAGCCATTAAACCACTGGCTGGGTCGCGCCAACACCGACCTGCTTGTCATGATCAACAGTCTGTCCCAGGGCGGGTCGGTTCGACTCTTTTCCACGCAGCTTATTGGTCATGCGGGCCTCGTTGTGCCCGTCGAAATATCCGGTGTCTCTGTTCAAAGCGACGATCAACCCTTCCTTGCCTTTGTGATTCGTGATGTTGGCAGGCGGCTTGAAGGCAGGCTTGATCAGGCGTCCAGGCCACGGTCCAACCAAGACCTTACTGGACTTGTAGGCCGCATGCCGCTGCGCGAAATTGTTGGTGAAACCGTCGACCTCATTGAAAAACTCTGCATAGAGGCCGCGCTAAAAATTACGAAAAACAATCGTGCCTCGGCGGCAGACATGCTTGGCCTATCCCGCCAAAGCCTCTACGTCAAGCTGCGTCGATACGGTATCGAGGGGCCCGACACCGACGAGGAATAACACCGTGCACACGGTGGTAGTCATTCTGTCGCGGCTTCGCCCCTCCTCCGTAGGATGGGCCGTCTCTCGTCTCGTGTTGTCCGCCTTTGGGCCTGCCCGCTGGCCGGGCCTGGTCTTTCAGAAGGTGCTTGGAAGTGGTGAGCAGGGAGGCTTTGGACTCAGACCCGGCCTCGACCATCAAGGGCTTTTCACCGTATTTAACACCACGGATGCCGCCCACCAGTTTCTTGAAAGCGCACCTCAGGTGAAGGCTTATCAGGACCGCTCCGACGAATTTTTTGCAGCGGTGCTTTACCCCCTTTCCTCAAGAGGCCAGTGGTCGGGCTTTTCACTTGAGCCCTCGGCGCCAAAGGACATCCCCAATAACACCAAGCAGATATCCCCCTCAAGCCAGAGGGTCGGGTCTGCTCCACAACCAGGCTTTGAGCAGACTGTTGCGTCACTCACCCGCGCAAGCATTCGACCGTTTAAAGCCCGTCGTTTCTGGGCGCAGTCCCCCGATGCGGAAGACGACCTTCGCCAGGCTCGGGGCTGCCTTCTTGCTGTGGGCCTTGGCGAAGCACCCCTTCTTCGACAGGCCACCTTCAGCCTTTGGGAAAACCAGGCAGCCATGGATGCTTATGCGCGAAGTGGTGCGCACCAGCGAGCGATTCAAGCCGCCTATGGGCAAAAATTTTTCTCCGAGTCCATGTTCGTTCGCTTTCATCCTTTAAGACTTGAGGGCCAGTGGCGTGGCGAACTGTTTGGAGATACACAGGCCCATAGCCAAGCTGCAAGGGCCGAATCGGGGCAACCACCGTTCAGTCAGGCGCCCAGTGGCTGAGCGCCAGGTTGTAATTGTGGGCGCAGGCATGGCGGGCCTTGCGGCAGCCATTGACCTTGCGAGCCAAGGGGTACGCGTGACCTTGCTTGAAAAAGACGCACAAGTGGGCGGCAAAAATCATCAAAAAGTTGTAGCGGGTCAGCCCATGGACTCGGGTCCCACCGTCATTACCATGCGCTGGGTCTTTGAAGATCTCCTGGCAGCGGCAGGACTAAGGCTTGAAGATTTTGTGGAGTTGAGAGCGCTGCCCATCATTGCGCGGCACGCGTGGTCTGAAGACGAATGGCTTGATCTCTCTGCAGACGAAGGAGAGTCGGTCGATTCCATTGCACGCTTTTCGGGGCCTGACGAGGCCCGTCGATTCCAGGCCTTTAGCCAAGAGGC
>JAYNLI010000042.1:242-11270 GCA_038111655.1 Bordetella sp. | reverse complement strand
ATGGCACTTGCACCTTGCCACACGATGTTTCAGTTCTACGTTGCCCAAGGGAAACTGTCTTGCCAGCTCTATCAGCGCAGTGCAGACATTTTTCTAGGGGTGCCTTTCAACATCGCAAGCTATGCCCTGCTCACCCATCTGGTTGCCGCTCAATCGGGGCTCGTCCCTGGTGACTTTATTTGGACAGGAGGCGACTGCCATCTCTACAGCAATCACATTGAACAGGCCAAAGAACAACTCTCACGTTCTGCCTTTCCTCTGCCTCGGCTCAAACTTACGCAGAAGCCAAAGGACATTTTTAGCTACCGCTTTGAAGACATTATCGTTGAAGGTTACCAGTCGCACCCTGCAATCAAAGCGCCGGTGGCAGTCTAAGGCTATCCGGGCATAAGAGGTCCCATCAGTATGCACCCCTGTGATCGTCCGAGGCTTGTATTGGTCGCTGCGGTAGCAAGCAATGGCTGTATTGGTTACGACAACGACCTACCCTGGCACCTGCCCGAGGATCTCAAGCATTTCAAGTCCATTACGCAGGCCGGTACGGTCCTGCTTGGCCGCAAGACCTACGAGTCCATCGTGCAACGACTTGGCCGTCCGCTTCCCGGTCGCCATCACCTTGTTCTTAGTCGCAACAAGCTTTGGCAGCCTCATCCCGATCATGCTCAACAAGTGCAATGCGTTCAAAGCCTCGACGAGGCAATCGACATTGCAAACACCCGGCTCGCCGACACATTATTTGTGATTGGGGGGATGCAGCTTTATGAGGCCGCCTTGTCGATGGCGGATATCGCAGAGCTGACCGAGGTGCAACTCACACCCCGTGGCGATGCCTTTTTCCCTAGCTGGGGTCCCGAGGGCTGGGAGAACAGTCGATTGACGAACTGCAGGAGAGGGGAGTGGCAGCTTAGCCAAGCCTCCGGACTTCGCTACCGGTTTTTGCGTTATTTGAAACCGAAGGTCAATCTGCGACTGGGCGCTACGGTATTACTTGCAGGCTTCGCGACCCGATTTGGCGGTCAGCCCAAGGCTTTACTCGAGAACCAACAAGGCACTATTTTGAATAACACAGTAAGGGCCCTTCTCTCAGTGGGCGTTGATCATGTCTGCTTGGTACATGGCACGCATACCGGCGCTTTAGTCCCTGCTGTGGATGGGCTTGAGGTTCAGCACATTCAGAATCCCAACCCCTCGGCGGGACAGTCAGAAAGTCAGCGGCTTGGGCTAACGCAGCTTGGCCATGGGCTTGATGGCTATATGGTCTGTCTCGGCGATCAGCCCTCACTGAATCAAGAAGACCTTCGGCGACTCATCTGCGCGTACCGAAAACGCGACGCCGAAGTCAACATGGTCTACCCAGAAAGCCCAACGGGTAATCCAGGAAACCCTGTGATGATGTCGCCCGAGCTCAGGAATTGGTTTGTCTCCCAAGATCAAGCAGTGCTTGGCAAAGACTGGCGCACTGCCCATCCAAATGGAGCTTTGGCGTTTCTAACCTGTCGCCCCGGCTTCTTTGTTGACATTGACTCCGAAGAAGACCTTAAGGCTTTTAACGCCAATCAAGATCCACGCCACAGGCTGGCAAAGCCCTTCAACTAAGCCTTCCAGCGATCCGCCGCCAAGTAGTCTGAAGCACGGTCACTCACCCAACGCAGCTGTCCATCCATTTTTCTCTCTTTTTTCCAAAAGGGAGCATTGGTTTTTAAGAAGTCCATCACGAAAGCACAGGCCTGCAACGCAGCTTCACGATGTGCGCTGGCTGCACCTACCCAGACAATGAGGTCGGTCGGCACAAGTGGGCCAACGCGATGAGTAACATGAATGACATTCAGTGGCCAGCGCTTCGCGGCCTGTTCGAGAATGTCTTGAATGGTTTTCTCGGTCATACCAGGGTAATGCTCGAGCTCAAGCGCCTGGACATCATCACCCTCGTTGAACTCGCGCACCAGACCAATAAAGCTTGCGACTGCGCCAACAGAGGGGTCAAGCTCACCCCGTTCGTTACAGCGTAAAGCATGCAAGGCCAGCGCAGGGTCGAAGGGCTCCGCTTGGATACAGACGCTTGATCGACACATTGGGGCAGGCCTTTCCCCTGAAGAAGCGGTGGACATAGAGGCCCTTCTAGCCTCCGGTCACCGGCGGGAAAAAGGCAAGCTCATCCCCCGGTTGCACCAGGACCTGTTCATCGACCACCTCTTGGTTTAACGCCGCAAGCACACGCTGATGACTGCCTAAAGCTCGCTCCCAAGGCCCTCCCCTGGCGGCAAGTTCATTGCGAATAAGGCCCACTGAGCGCGGCTCCACGAGCTCCAGAGACTGCGACGCCATATTGAGTTGTTCTCGGATCGAAGCGAAAAACCGAAGGTTGATGGAGTGCGTCATAACGGTTCGACTTTAGTCTTTGAGTGAAAAAGTAATTATCAAGGCTAAAAATGATATGGGAAAAAATCAAGTGGCTCGCCCATTTTCACGGTAGTGCCTGCTGGTACTCGCACCAGGCCCTGGGACTGCGCCAAAGACGAGAGAATATGAGAGTCTTGCCGCGAATGAATTTGAAGCCTGCCTTGCGAGTCGATACTTCCGCGAAGAAACTCCTCCCGGGCGTCGGGCTTTTGCCAGTCAAAACCTGCAGGCAAGCTTATTTTCCAAAGACTCGGCTGCGGCTCGCCTTCGAGTCGTCGAACAATGAGCTGCCCCAAAACAAAAAAAGTAACCCAGGCCGATACGGGGTTGCCCGGAAGCCCGACAAAATAACAACCACCCATGCGACCAAACGCAAAGGGCTTGCCAGGCTTCATTGCAAGCTTCCAAAGGCTAAGCTGCCCCAGTGCGCTCACCGCGCCCTTTACATGGTCTTCCTCGCCTACCGAGACGCCACCGCAGGTAAGCACGAGGTCATGGGTTTCAGATGCTTTTGCTAGGGCCTGCCGCGTGCTCTCGGCTTTATCTGGAAGGCAGCCAAGATCGGTCACGCAGATGCCAAGCTGACTAAACCAGGCGCGCATCATCGGACGATTACTATCGTAAATTTGCCCGGGGCTAAGTGTTTTACCCGGCTGCACAAGCTCGTCTCCCGTCGAAAAAAGCCCAATGCGTGGCAGACAGTTAACCTTGACGCGCTGAATTCCTACGGAGGCCAATAAACCAATATCGGCGGAGCCCAGTCGATGACCGGGCTTAAACAGAGACTGATCGGGCTGTAGGTCAGCACCCGGAAGTCGTATGAACTGCCCCTGAGTCGTTGGCGGCTTAAAAGGCTTTGCAAAAACCTGCCCTGCCCGCTCCTCGAGTTGCATGTTTTCTTGCATGACAACCGTATCAGCACCTTCGGGTATCGGGGCCCCCGTGAAAATTCGCGCCACGCTATGAGCTGGTAGCGGTTCAGGCTGTGAGCCCGCCGGAACACGCATACTTAAAGGCAAGTACCGATCGACCTGAAAGTCATCAAACCGCCCTGCGTACCCATCCATTTGGCTATTGGCAAAAGCAGGGACGGCCATGGGCGAAATAAGGCCTGAGGCCAACACCCTGCCGAGTGCCTGGCTAACCTCTACCAGCTCGGTCTGTGAAACATGCCCGATCTCGGCAAGGATCTTCTTAACGGCCTCAGAGACAGGAGTCAAAGCAATTCCCTAAGTTTAAGAGGCCATAAGGGCGTGCTCACGAATGAATGCTTTAAGCGCATCGACGTCCTGCTGCATCGAAACAGTACGTTGCGGGCGCTGCTCCATTGCCTGCAGCTCCGCAGACTTCGGCACGGGTATCCCTAATGCCTCAAGAATGGTCTGCTCGAACTTAACCGGCAGTGCTGTTTCAAGACAGACCATGGGAACCGGTGGACGAAGAAACTGCTGCGCAACGAAAAGGCCGTCTGCTGTGTGGGGGTCAACCATGCGGTTGAATCGGTCTTGGACTTTACGGATCGTCTCCAGTCGGGCCGCGTGATGGCTTGCCCCCGACACCAGGCCTGTTTGCGAAATAGCGGACCAGGCCGAGTCACCCGTTAGGTCAAACTCCCCATGGCTTTGAAGCTTGGACCATAAGCTCGCCAGCCTTTCATGATCACGCCCAACTAGGTCGAAGACATAGCGCTCAAAGTTCGAGGCCTTCGAAATATCCATGGAGGGGCTTGAAGTGACAAAGGTCTCCGCACTCTTGCGAGGCCGATAGCGGCCTGTTCGAAGAAATTCATCCAGCACATTGTTCTCGTTGGTGGCAACAACAAGCTGTCCCACAGGCAGCCCCATGGATTTCGCAACATGGCCCGACAAGACGTTTCCAAAGTTGCCAGACGGCACGCAGAAATCGACGGGATCTCCATAACGAAGGCCGAAGGCATTCACCGCCTGAAAATACCCTGTGAAGTAGTAAACCACCTGAGCAGTGATACGTGCCCAGTTAATGGAATTCACTGTGCCAATTCGCATATCGGACTTGAACGTGAGGTCGGCGGAGACGGCTTTGACCATGTCCTGACAGTCGTCAAAAGACCCCCTCACCGTGAGATTGTGAATGTGCGGCTCTTGCAGCGAGTACATCTGGGCCTTTTGAAAGTGACTCATTCGGCCTTCGGGCGAGAGCATAAAAACCGAAATGCCCTTCTTGTCACGCATCGCGTATTCAGCCGAGCTACCTGTATCACCCGAGGTTGCTCCAAGAATATTAAGCGTCTGACCCAGTTGCTTAAGCTGGTATTCAAAGAGCTGACCTAGAAGCTGCATCGCCATGTCCTTAAAGGCCATGGTTGGACCATTCGAGAGCTCGAGCAATGCAAGTCGACTGTGGGCAGCCTCTTGAAGAACGGTAAGAGGGGCAATGGAGGAATGCCCAAATTTTTCTTTGGTATACGCTTTAAGGCAAAGCTCGCGAAGGGTCTCAAAGCTTAAGTCATCGGCGAACGCATGGACAACCCTGGCCGCAAGCTCTGGATAACTTAGGTCATTGAGCGACTGAATGGCTTCTGGCGACCAAAGGGGTATGGCCACAGGAACAGCAAGCCCTCCATCGTGGGCGAGCCCCTCGAGAAGAATGTCTGTGAACGATCCCATGGCGCTGGGACTGCGGGTTGAAACGTACTGCACGGTCATGGGACTAAATCCTAAGCAAGATCCTCAACACGCAAGGTAATGGGGTCATTCAGAACTGAGGGCAGCTGAACCATACGGGATATGGCCAAGCGAAGATCCCGTTCGATACACCGGTGGGTAAGAAGTACAACCTCTGCTTCTGCCTTGCCCTCTTGCGGAGCCTTCTGCACAAAGGCGTCAATCGAAATGCCCCCATCTGCAAGGGCCCTGGTAATGTCTGCAAGCACACCGGGCTGATCGAGAACCCGCAGCCGAATATAAAAGCTCGTCTCACAGTCTGCAATGGATAGCACAGCAAGCTCTTTAAGGAACTCCGACTGGAACGAAAGCATGGGAACGGATGTTGTCTGACCCTTGCTTGCATTGAGCCTGGCAAGATCGACGAGATCTGCGATGACCGCACTGGCTGTGGGCTCAGAACCTGCACCCTTACCGTAATAGAGCGTCTGGCCAACCGCATCCCCTTTCACCAAGACCGCGTTCATGGCGCCCCCTACATTCGCGAGAAGCTGACGACTGGGCACCAGTGTGGGGTGCACGCGCAGCTCAACGCCAGTTTCCCGACGCCGGGTGAGGCCCACAAGCTTAATACGGTAGCCAAGCTGTTCGGCATAGGCAATGTCTTGGGAATCGAGCTTTGAAATGCCCTCGATATGGGCCGCCTGAAACTGAACAGGCATACCGAAAGCTAAGGAGGCAATAAGCGTAATCTTGTGGGCTGCGTCAACGCCTTCAATATCGAAGGTAGGATCGGCCTCAGCGTAGCCTAGTTCCTGTGCCTGCGATAAGGCCTCTTCAAACGAAAGCGCCTTATCACGCATTTCTGAAAGAATGAAGTTGGTGGTGCCATTAATAATACCCGCTACCCATTCAATTTTATTGGCTGTTAGGCCCTCGCGAAGCGCTTTGATAATTGGAATACCACCCGCAACCGCGGCCTCAAAGCCAATGGTGACGCCGGCGTTTTGGGCGCGGTCGAAAAGTTCGCGACCATGCACTGCGAGCAAAGCTTTATTCGCTGTCACAACCGAGCAGCCTTGATCAATCGCGGCCAAAACAAATTCGCGCGCGAAGCCATAGCCACCAATAAGCTCAACCACAACATCGGGCTTCAGTTCACGCAGCATAACCATGGCGTCGTTAAATACCGGGCATTTCCCTTGGCTTAGCGCATTGGCTTTTTCGAGGTCAAGGTCCGCAAGGCCCACCAGTTCAACGCCGCGGCCCGAACGCTGTTGAATAAGGTCTGCGTTCCGGGTTAGAACGGCATGGACACCGGTGCCCACGGTACCAAGCCCTGCCAAGGCAACTCTTAGAGACTGCGGCATTAGGCGCCCTCCTCTTCTGAAGAGTCTTTAGGAATCTCTAGCAGACCGTCCTTGCGAAACATCTCTTTGATGCCACGAACCGCCTGCCGAATTCGGTGCTCATTCTCGATAAGCGCGAAACGTACGTGGGTATCACCATATTCCCCGAAGCCAATTCCTGGTGAGACCGCAACCTTTGCCTCGATCAAGAGTTTCTTTGCAAACTCCAATGAGCCCATAGCCTGGTAGTCGTCGGGAATACGCGCCCAGATATACATAGAGGCCTTCGGAATATCAATGGGCCAGCCCGCCTCGATAAGACCCTTCGCCAGAACATCACGTCGACGCTGATATTTCAACCGAACTTCCTCAACGCAATCTTGAGGCCCCTCGAGCGCAATAACAGAGGCAACCTGTATAGGCGTGAAAGTTCCATAGTCGTGATAGCTCTTAATTCGGGCAAGCGCATTAACAAGCTCTGAATTACCCACCATAAAGCCAATACGCCAGCCAGCCATGTTGTAAGACTTGCTTAGGGTAAAGAACTCGACAGCCACATCGCGCGCGCCTGGCACCTGCATGATGGAGGGCGCCTTATAGCCATCGAAACCGATATCGGCATAGGCAAGGTCATGAACCACCAAAATGTCATGTTCTTTAGCTAATGCAACTACCCGTTCGAAGAAGTGAAGATCTACACATTGAGCAGTTGGATTACTTGGAAACCCCAAAATCATCATTTTGGGGCGGGGCAGGGACTCACGAATGGCCCGTTCGAGTTCTTCAAAGAAATCAACCTCGCCCGTCATTCTTACGGAACGAATGTCTGCTCCGGCAATAATCGCCCCATAAATATGAATGGGGTAAGAGGGATTCGGCACCAGAACCGTGTCCCCACGATCGAGGGTGGCGAGCATAAGGTGGGCGAGCCCCTCTTTGGATCCAATGGTGACAATGGCCTCTTTATCGGGATCAAGATCAACCCCGTAGCGACTTTTATACCAGCCGGTGATGGCCTTACGCAGCCTGGGTATACCTTTGGATACCGAATAACCATGGGTATGGTCTTTGCGAGAGACCTCAACAAGCTTCTCAACAATATGGCTAGGCGTGGGCCCGTCGGGATTGCCCATGCTCATGTCTATGATGTCCTCGCCTCGCCTTCGGGCCGCCATTTTGAGCTCGCCAGTAATGTTGAAAACATAGGGTGGCAGGCGTTGGATACGAGAAAAAGTCTTCATGAAGGTCTTTGTTTTGTTGAGCTCTTGCGCAAAACAGTAACTTTAGCCTAGTCTGGGCCTGCTCAAAAATTCACAAAAACCTGCTAGATTCGCAACTCATGGGCGCAAAACTACAGCCTGACGTTTTAAACGCGCGGTACCAAGTCACCGGCTTCGATAGCGGATTCGTTGCCGTCAACGGTCAACAGTGGACGGAACCCTTTGTTCTAGGCGGGTCTCTGCCCCCCCGCCCTTGGGGTGTTTCCTCAGAGCGGGCCCTCGCGCCCAGTCATTTCCAGGAACTCACGGCCTTCGAGCCCGATATTCTTTTGCTTGGTACGGGCGCCCAGCAAGTGTTTATTCATCCCAGCCTCTGGTCAGAGGCCTGCAGGCGCGCCAGCGTGGGAATTGAATTCATGACAACTGCCGCAGCCTGTCGTACCTTCAATGTATTGGCATCTGAAAACCGTCGCGTGGTTCTCGCCACGCTTCTTCCAGGGGCACAAGCCCGGTCTTGGCAACCAGGCAACCACACAAAGGAGTAAACCGGCCATGCCTAACGACAACTTTCCCAATGTTGGCGACCTTGTACCCGACCTGCCCATTGAGACGAACCTTGGGGCTGCTCGCTTATCCAACTACCTCGGCCATCAGCTTGTGATCTACTTCTACCCTAAGGACGACACGCCTGGCTGCACTGTTGAAGGTCTTGACTTCAGCCAACTCCATCCTGAGTTCCTAAAAGCGGACACCCAGATTCTTGGAGTCTCGCGTGACAGCATAAAAAATCACGAACGGTTTATTACCAAGCACAGCCTAAGCTTCGCCCTGGTCTCTGACCCAAACGAAGAACTCTGCTCCGCCTTTCATGTCATGAAAGACAAATCGATGTACGGCAAGGCCGTTCGTGGCATCGAACGAAGCACTTTTCTGATCGATAGCCAGGGTGTGGTTCGTTCCGTCTGGCGTGGCGTTAAGGTTCCTGGGCATGCCGAGATAGTGCTGGATTCTGCTCGTAAGCTTGCCGAGTAACCTGAATGGTCTACCGCCCTCCTTCTTCTATCAATAAGTAAAGAAACAAACATGCCCTTACCCAAAGCTCCGACAAAGCCAGCAAGCCTACTTGAGCCCAATGACAGCCTTCTTGCAAAAGCACCTCTGCGTGGATCCCTAAAGCCTAAACTCCTCGCGACTGACACGTTTGAGTCGGACAAAAGGCCGGCCGCTTTGACCAAAGCAGCGAAGCTGGAGGGCCTGAGCCTTCAGCCCTTGCTTACAGAGGCTCGGCAACCAAGACAGACAAACGCGCAGCGGGCACAAATTCAAGCCCCGCCTCGACAAACTTCATCACGGCCAAGACCTTTCGTTAACGACAGCCAAAGGTCGGGGTCAGTGACATCAAAGTTGTTTGTGCTTGATACCAACGTACTTATGCATGACCCGTCGAGCCTTTTCCGGTTTCAGGAGCATGACGTCTACCTTCCCATGATGACGCTTGAGGAATTGGACGGCCATAAAAAAGGCCTCTCGGAAGTTTCTCGCCACGTGCGCCAGGTGTCTCGCAGTCTTGACTCTCTTATTGAAGCGCTTCCGGAAGCCTCGCGGCACCGCTTATCGGATGGGCTTCCACTTGCAAGCCTTGGACATTCCGACGCGACGGGCCGCCTCTTTTTTCAGACCGAACCACTTGCCACGGAGCCAATTGCGGGGCTCGCCACCGGCAAGGCTGACAATCAAATTCTTGGTGTTGTCCGCGCCTTAGCGGAGCGTCACCCCGAGCGAGACGTTGTGCTTGTCTCAAAGGACATCAACATTCGTATTAAGGCGCATGCGCTTGGCTTGCTCGCTGAAGACTACTTCAACGACCAGGTCATTGACGATGCCGACCTGCTTTACACAGGAAGCATGGCCTTGCCCAACGATTTCTGGGAAACCCACGGCAAGAATATAGAGTCCTGGCAGCAGGCAGGCACTACCTACTACAGAGTAGCAGGCCCACTTTGCTCCGAGCTTCACCTAAATCAGTTTGTTTACGAGGACGGTGAAAGGCCCCTGCATGCCATCGTGCAAGAGATCCGCGGTCAGACTGCAGCCTTACGTGTGCTTCGCGACTTCGCGCACAGCAAGAACGCGGTCTGGGGCATCGTTGCACGAAATCGCGAGCAGAACTTTGCGCTCAGCCTTCTCATGAACCCCGATATTGACTTCGTCACCTTGCTGGGCCAGGCCGGTACGGGCAAGACACTGCTTGCCCTTGCCGCCGGGCTTGCACAAACCCTTGAGACCAAGCTTTACAACGAAATCATCGTCACCAGAGCAACGGTACCCATTGGCGACGACATTGGTTTTCTCCCAGGCACCGAAGAGGAAAAAATGCAGCCCTGGATGGGAGCCTTTGAAGACAACCTGGAGGTGCTCAACCGCGGCATGGAGGCAGGCGGTGACTGGGGTAGGTCGGCAGCCTCTGATCTGATTCGCAGTCGAATCAAGATTAAATCGATGAACTTCATGCGCGGCCGAACCTTCATTAACAAGTTCCTCATCATCGACGAGGCACAAAATTTAACACCCAAACAAATGAAGGCCCTGATTACTCGTGCGGGACCAGGCACCAAAGTGGTTTGTATGGGCAACATTGCACAAATTGATTCGCCGTATCTTACGGAAGGGTCTTCAGGCCTTACCTACACCGTAGATCGTTTCAAAGGCTGGGAGCACGGGGGTCATGTAACCCTGCAGAGGGGTGAGCGTTCGCGTCTGGCTGACTTCGCAACCGAAGCGATGTGACGCTAAACATCACATCCATCAAATGAATGGCGTCCCCTAGGGGATTCGAACCCCTGTACTCACCGTGAAAGGGTGATGTCCTAGGCCTCTAGACGAAGGGGACTAGAGTAGAACCTGATAATAAACAGATTCGTAAACTGCTGCACTGACCATGTTTTTGGTGGAGCTAAGCGGGATCGAACCGCTGACCTCTTGCATGCCATGCAAGCGCTCTCCCAGCTGAGCTATAGCCCCAATCGACAACACAGCAAACCGCGAACTATAAAGAAACTCTGCGGGATTGTCTAGCCGAGCGAAGTGCCATGCTAGGATCTTCGAATGCCTACACAGACCATTGACGGAAAAAACCTTGCTGAAACCCTGCGCCAGCAGGTTGGCGAACGGGCCAAACAGTTTCAAAACCAACACAAACGCGCCCCAGGGCTAACGGTAGTTTTAGTGGGGAATAACCCTGCGTCTGAAGTCTACGTTCGGCATAAAGTCTCGGCCTGCGAAAAGGCTGCTATTGCGTCTGAGCTTATTCGACTTGATTCGAGCTGCTCAACCGAAACCCTGCTTGCGCAAATTCAATCGCTCAATGCTAATTCAAACGTTGACGGAATTCTTGTCCAACTCCCTCTGCCCAAGCAC
>JAYNLI010000042.1:0-232 GCA_038111655.1 Bordetella sp. | reverse complement strand
TTGCGCCAAACAAAGATGTCGACGGCTTCCATCCCTTAAACGCAGGCGCCCTCTTCACCAGCCAGCCCTGTCTTAAGCCCTGCACCCCCTTGGGTGTTATGGTGATGCTCGAGCATTTGAAAACCCCTTTGCGAGGAGCCCAGGCAGTGGTTGTTGGTGCAAGCAATATTGTCGGAAAGCCCCTTGCCATGATGCTTCTACAGGCTGGCGCAACCGTCACCATCTGCAATAG
>JAYNLI010000041.1:3658-11394 GCA_038111655.1 Bordetella sp. | reverse complement strand
ATTTGCTTGAGCTACGTAACCTGCTTGATTGTGCACAACTCATTGTTGAAAGTGCCTTGTCACGCAAAGAAAGCCGAGGGTTGCACTTCACGCGCGACCACCCCCAAAGCCTACCCGTGGCGTATCCCACCGTTCTTACACCCTAGTTCCCCTTCAAGCCTTAGAGAAGGGCATGAATGAGCTTTCTCATTCACTTGCTAGTAAAAGGGCTTTGACCATTTCACGGCCTTAACCTATTACCTTCTCGGGCCCGCTTAACAAGCTCATTAAGCCTGGCGCGTCGGCGATCTCCAGTAAGAATATGAGAAGCAATTGCCTTCGGTTGATGCTTGACGTCGGAAAAGCCTCTTGGATGGGTCGACTTACGTAATAGCCACCTGACCGTCCACGGTATAGAGAAGTCTTCCGTTACCTCAACGGCCTTGCCTTGGCCAGGCAGGTTCGAAAGATCCCCATTCTCTACAGCCTTTTGAATGCGCAGTTCCGCGATCAGGTCCCAGGCGTCTGCCATATTTAAGCCGCACGTAATGAAGGTTTAAGTAGGCTAGCGATATGCGAAGAGACACTGCGACCCAGAGCATCAAGGCAATAACCTCCTTCAAGGCTGCTTACTATGCGTCCCGGACAGAAGGCGTCCGCCACTTGAACAAGCGCATCAGTAATCCGTCCGTAATCGTCTTCGGTCCAGGCAAGTCCCGCCAGCGGATCTTCATGGTGGGCGTCAAAGCCTGCGGAAATCAGTAAGAGCTGGGGTTCAAAACCTTCAAGTTGAGGTATCCAATGATGTTCAAGTATTGAGATAATTTCTGCCGAGCCTGAGCCGGCCTGCAAGGGAATGTTCACCATATTTTGGCCCTTTGGCCTCGAGCCAGAGCCGGGGTAGATACCTTGTTGAAAGGACGAGACCATCAACACCCCTTCTTCATTCGCAAGAATATCTTCAGTGCCATTACCGTGATGCACATCGAAGTCAATGACGGCAATGCGTGTAAGTTTGTACCTTTTTCGGGCATACAAGGCGGCGAGTGCAATGTGGTTAACGAAGCAAAAGCCCATAGAAGCGCCGCGCTCCGCGTGGTGACCAGGAGGGCGAACCGCACAAAAGGCATGACGTGTTTCGCCCTTCAGAACGGCATCGACCGCCTGAAGCACGGCGCCGCTTGCCAACAGCATGGCCTCGCAGGTCTGAGCATTCATGCAGGTATCGGAATCTATGAATTCGTAGGTACCCAGAGGGACAGGTAATGCAAGACGCTGCAACAGATCTTGGGTGTGTGCCAGTTCAAGCACTTTTATATCGACAGGCTTAGCAACTTGATGGTCAAGCTGAAGCCAGAGGGCCTTCGCCTTGAGCGCTTTTTCGATTGCCACAAGCCGCTCAGGGCACTCTGGGTGGCCCGGGCCCATGGAGTGATCTTGAAAGCGAGGATGGGAGAAAAAGTACATGACTCTTGAAGGATACAATGACCCAATTAAAACTTAGGAGAACGTGGTTGTGGATATGAAAGCAAACCCCTTAAGCCTGTTAAAGGATTCAAGTCTGCTGAAGTCTCAAGCCTTTCTTGATGGTCAGTGGGTAGACAGTCACCAAAAGTTTAGTGTGAACGACCCAGCCACTGGCATGGAGTTGGGTAAAGTTTCCAACTGCACTGCGCAGCAGGCTGAGCAGGCCGTTCAAGTGGCGAGTGCGGCCTGGCCCTCTTGGCGTGAAACCCAGGCCAAGGCACGAGCCAATCTGCTACGCAAATGGTACGAGCTGCTCATGGCCAATATCGACGATCTCGCCCGCCTCATGACGGCCGAGAACGGTAAGCCCTTGGCAGAGTCACGAGGTGAGGTTGCCTACGGCGCAAGCTTTGTTGAGTGGTTTGCCGAAGAGGCAAAGCGTATTAACGGAGAGACGCTTCCCACCTTCGATAACAACCGGCGTCTGCTTGTTCTTCGCCAAGCCATTGGCGTTTGCGCCGCTATTACGCCTTGGAATTTTCCTTTGGCTATGATTACTCGTAAGGTAGCGCCCGCCTTGGCTGCAGGCTGCCCTGTTGTAATCAAGCCCGCCGAACAAACACCTCTTACTGCTTTGGCGGTTGCCGAGCTGGCTCAGCGCGCGGGTCTTCCCGCCGGTGTGCTGCAAGTCATAACGGCTGATGCCGAGAACAGCATTGCTATTGGTAAGGTTTTCTGTAGCTCAGAGACGGTTCGCCACTTAAGCTTTACTGGGTCGACCGAGGTTGGTCGTATTCTTATGGCGCAGTCTGCCTCCACCATTAAAAAGCTCTCGCTCGAACTCGGTGGAAACGCGCCTTTTATCGTGTTTGATGATGCCGATCTTGACAGTGCAGTCGAAGGCGCCTGGGCAAGCAAATATCGCAATGCCGGCCAGACCTGTGTCTGCGCCAACCGCTTCTATGTGCAGGAAGCTGTTTACGATGCCTTCGTTGAGAAGTTCGCAGCCAAGGTTGCGACGGCCAAGGTCGGCAATGGTTTTGAGGACGGCGTTAATCAGGGGCCGTTAATTGAAGATGCTGCTGTAGATAAAGTAATGCGCCATCTTGATGATGCTGAGCAAAAAGGTGGGCGCGTCGTCACCGGGGGCAGCCGCTTGTCCGGCCGATTCTTTCAGCCCACCGTGCTTGCGAATGCAACACCGGATATGCTCTGTGCTACCGAAGAAACCTTTGGCCCCTTTGCCCCAATCTTCAAGTTCAAAACCGAGCAAGATGCCGTGGAACTTGCCAACGCAACCGTGTATGGCCTTGCCAGTTATTTTTATGCTCGAGATGTCGGCCGTATCTTTCGCGTTAGCGAAGCGCTTGAATATGGCATGGTTGGTGTAAATGTTGGTATTCTCGCCACCGAACATGTGCCTTTTGGCGGGGTCAAGCAAAGTGGGCTGGGTCGAGAGGGCTCAAGCCATGGCATTGATGACTATCTTGAAATGAAGTTCGTCGCCATCGGCGATGTTCGTCATTAACTGAAATGCGCCAGGTTGCAATCGCCCGCCCTGGCGGGCCCGATGTCTTGGTGATAGAGCAGGCCCAGGGGCCAGAGCCTGCTGCCAACGAGGTTTTAATTCGTGTTCTTGCTGCGGGCGTGAATCGCCCAGATGTTTTGCAGCGTATGGGGCTCTACGACCCGCCGGCGGGGGCTTCGTTAATTCCAGGGCTTGAGGTGGCAGGCGAGGTCGTTCGTTGCGGCCAAGGCTGTCAACGCTATAGGCCGGGGGACTTCGTCTGTGCACTGGTCTCTGGCGGAGGCTACGCCGAGTATTGCCTCGCTCCAGAGTCGCAGGCACTGCCGATTCCCAGTGGGTCTACGTTTACCCAGGCTGCGGGTATTCCAGAGACTTACTTCACCGTCTGGTCCAATGTCTTCGATCGTGGGGGACTCCAGGCGGGGCAGAGCGTTCTTATTCATGGAGGCTCAAGCGGTATTGGCACCACGGCCATTCAGCTGGCTCATCAGTTTGGTGCCAAGGTTTTCACAACAGCAGGAAGCAACGAAAAGTGCCAGGCCTGTATTGGTCTTGGCGCTGACAAGGCCATTAATTACAAGACTGAAGATTTCCTTAGTATCGTCAAAGACGAGACGCAGGGCCACGGGGTGAATCTTGTGCTCGATATGGTCGGTGGAAAGAACATTCAAAAGAATATTCGTAGCCTTGCGCCGGACGGTCGGTTGGTTCACATTGCGTTTTTAGAGTCCTCGGTGGCCGAGATCGACCTCATGCCTGTCATGCTTAAGCGGCTCACCATTACGGGGTCAACACTTCGGCCACGCACCCTTGCTCAAAAAGCAGAAATCGCTACTAATCTTCAGACGCACGTCTGGCCACTTTTCGAGGCAAATAAACTTAAGGTGCTTGTGGACAGCTGCTTTAGCCTTGAGCAAGTGGCGCAGGCGCATAGGCTTATGGAATCAAGCCAGCACATCGGGAAAATCATCTTAAAGCTCTCGGACGAGGCCGATACGGTCTGCTAAGGTCTGGCGCCTTACACCGCTGTGGCCCCATACAGAAGAGATTGACGGCGCATTCAAAGGTTTGTCGGTGTGCTTGAACGGTAAGTTCAATTGGGTCTGCATAGCCACCTGCCATTGCCACAGCTATTGGAATGCCTCGAGTTTTTGCAAAAGTAAAGACAGCCTCATCCCGTGCGCGTAGTCCGTTTTGACTAAGGCTTAAACGTCCGAGTCTGTCACTTTCAAGCGGGTCAGCGCCGGCCAGGTAAATAATGAGGTCGTGCACTGAGGCTTGGTCGAGGGTCTGAAGAAGGCCGTGGAGCGCCTCAAGATACGCCTCGTCACCTGTACCGTCTGCAAGCGCAATATCAATGTCAGAGCGTGTCTTTCTAAAAGGAAAGTTCGACGCACCATGCAGGGAGCAGGTTAAGGTTTCATTCCGTCCGGCCAGAATGGAAGCGGTTCCATCCCCTTGGTGAACATCAAGATCAATAATGGTGACCTGCCCAAGGCCCCAGTGTGTCTGCATCCAGCAACAGGCCACAGCAGCATCGTTAAAGCAACAGTAGCCCGACCCAAAGTTGCGATGCGCATGGTGGGTGCCGCCTGCCAAGTTGAAAGCAACTCCTGGCTCCGAAAAATAGGCGTCCTCACAGGCCGCAATGGTTGCCCCTACTGATCTCCGAGACCGCTCCACCATAGCGGTTGACCATGGGAAGCCAATTCGTTTCATGGCCTTTTCATCCAAGGACCCCGCACAGAGCTGCTCGACGTACGCAGGGTCATGACACAAAAGCAGTTGCTCGTCGGTTGCCGCAGGCGGGCTTTCAAGGGAGATGGAAGAAAGGTGCTGCAAGGATTCCTTGAGCATTCGGTACTTCACCATCGGGAAGCGATGACCCACTGGCAGGGGCAGCTCAAATTGATCGGTGCTGAAAGCCTTAATCACAAGATCTGTCTGAGCCAAAACCGTAAGCGTATTCCAAGCTAGGTGGTGTAGCCGACCTTGACCCAACTGAGCTCATTACGCTTGTTGATAATCATGAAGCTTGGCACCGCTCTTGAGCCCAGTGCTGACAGCCATTGGCCCGAGGGATCGACGAGTGTTTGCATTGAAAGGTTACGATCTTCTAGAACCTGGGCGACCTTCTCGGCTCCCCCAGACTGAACAGCGACGGTGATAACAGAGTGGTTCTTGTGCAAGGACTCAAGGCTTGACTCTTGAATTTTACAAATGCTGCACCATTCTTCCCAGAGGTGAAGGGCTAAAGGTCGGGAGGGCTCCTGCCCGCTTAGCTCTTGAATTAGATTGTTAACAAAGACTGGCTTAGGCTCTCGTCCTGCTTGAATAAGGATAATCTTCGTTTCAGTTAGAGCATTGGCAAGGCCAGAGGTGCGGAAATCTTTGGTTTGCCACAGATGGATGCTGAGAAGCGCTAGAAGAGAAGCACCAAAACTGGAGCCATGCCGAGCCAGACGGCACACGGTGCTTGGAAGCGAAGCCAGCAATGGGCTAGGAGCCTACGTCAAGATAGCTTGGGCAGGAGGCGGACTTAGGAACGACTTCTCGCTCTTTTTTTCCGTTTTTACATTTGTAGATGCACGCCTTGCGGGTTTTATCTCGAAGTTCTTGCCGCTCTGATAGGTGGCACTTCAATGATTTTGAACCCACGAGCATTTGGACTGCAAAACCTTCAGATGAAGACATGACTAAAACGATACCAAGAGTTAGATTTCTGAGTGCGCTACTGTTGATTTGCATTCGTGACCTCCATCTTATATCGATATTGCTCTAAATCTAGTATAAAACTATGTTCCGTTGCGACGCCGTTAGTGCCCAGTTAAGAACCAGGAAAATGGCTCAAGCAAGAATTGAAGTAACACGCCGCTAAGTTCCATCGCCGGCAACATCCAGTAGGTGCCAAGACCTCCTGTTAAAAGCAGCGCAAGAACAATCCAGATACCAAACGGTTCAATCCTGCTTATTTGAATGGCAAGTCCTGAGGGAGCAAGACCTACGAGCACCCTTCCACCGTCAAGAGGTGGAAGGGGAAGAAGGTTGAAGCAGAAGATAATAAGATTCGCCAAGATTCCAGCCTGGCAGATCTTGTAGGCAGTGCTCTCCTGAAACTCGAGGCTAATGAGCGTAAGCATAAATAGGCCCCAGATAAAGGCCTGAACGAAATTCATAGCTGGCCCCGCAAAGGCCACCGGAATCATGTCTCGCTTTGGATGCCGCAGACGTCCGAACTGCACGGGTACCGGCTTTGCCCAACCAAACAGAAACTGACCTTGCGTAAGCAAAAGAATACCGATGGGCATGGCAATCGTGCCAATAGGATCAATGTGCCGCATAGGGTTGAGGCTAACTCGTCCCAGAAGGTAGGCGGTCGGGTCGCCGAGAGCTTTTGCTGCGTAGCCGTGTGCAGCCTCGTGCAATGTAATGGCCAGAATGACGGGTAAGGCGAAAATAAGAATAGTATTAACGAAGTCGGGCATGGTGAATCCTTAGCGTTTTGTAAACAAGCGCTTTAGGGCAGTGAATGCAATGGGAAGGGCGTAACGAAGCAGTCCCCGACGCAGGCGGCCGATGAAAACGGACTTAATAAGCCCAATAAGAAAAGGTCCTGGCAATGTTTGGGGCTTTCCCTAGAACAAAGTTATCTAATTTAAGTGTAGCCTTTTGGAATGTACAAAAAAATACTACTTGCCTATAACGGCTCCGAGGTGGGTCAAAGGGCCCTGCTTGAGTCGAAAGAACTCGCCCAATGGCGTGACTCCGACCTCGAGCTTGTCTCTGTTGCATCCAATGGTTATGAAGGCTTAGGCGTCTATGGAGAGGCTGTCTTCGCCGACACCGCGATTGATGACCGTGAGAAAGAGCAGCAACGCATACTCGATGCAGGTATAGCGCTGCTTGCCGAGCATGGCTTTAAAGCCAAAGGCCATCTCTTGTCAGGTGACGTCGTCACCGAAATTACTGAGTACGCCAAGCGAGTGCAGGCTGACCTTATTGTTATTGGTCACGAGTACAAAGAAAACTGGATTGCCCGGTGGTGGAGCGGGTCTAACTCTGTTTCTCTAGTGGAAAGATCGCCCTGTAGCGTTTTAGTGGTTGTAAGCAAAGCAGGCTAGTTTTCCCCGATAATGGGCGGCTATGGAAAACCTTAGCCTGCTTCAGTACGCGGCCATTGGCCTTATCTTCACTTGGAGTGGCTTTGTACGAACGGGACTGGGTTTTGGTGGTGCCGTATTGTCGCTTCCATTCCTGCTTCTTATTGTGAATGACCCATTGGTCTTTCTTCCCATTATTGCAGCCCATCTTATTTTCTTCTCTAGCCTTGTTTTTCTTCGCAACTGGCAGATTCATCGCGAGACCTTGAACGCCTCTCCAGAGACTGCTGGCGATAAGTCACTTTCTGCCGCCCTAGGTATTGATTGGAACTACCTTTGGTCTGCTATGAAGGTCATGATCATTCCAAAACTTCTAGGAATTATTGGCCTTGTTACATTGCCCGCCGATGTGATGTCTATTTTTATTTTTCTCATTATTTCGGCATATGCAGTCGGTTACATTGTGAATCGTCCGATAAAAATGAAAAGCGTGTGGACCGAGCGCGGGCTTTTAGCTTTGGGTGGTTACGTTAGCGGAAGTTCATTAACGGGTGCACCACTTATTATCCCCCCCTTCGCCCAAAACGTTGCCAAGGCCCAGCTTCGTAACACCCTTTTCGTAAACTGGCAGATTCTTACAGCTCTAAAACTGGCCTCCTTTG
>JAYNLI010000041.1:0-3558 GCA_038111655.1 Bordetella sp. | reverse complement strand
AACACCCTTTTCGTAAACTGGCAGATTCTTACAGCTCTAAAACTGGCCTCCTTTGTTGTTCTGGGCGTTAACCTGCAACTCATACACCATCTCTGGCTGCTTCCCTGCGCGTTTGTGGGCCATGTAATAGGTGAGCGTGTTCATCAAAAGCTCGTACAAGCCGAAGGGGGCGGTTTCTTTCGTGTGCTTGGTATTGCACTTTTAGCCGTGAGCGGAGTTGGGCTTCTAAAAACCTTTGGCGTATTTGGTTAGCTTGGGTCACGCGAGCCCGATTGCTCCCGCAGTCTATCTAAATAACGTTGCCATAACGCGTCTTTGTTCTGGCAAAGCCACCATAAATAAGACCACGAGAATATGCCTGTGTCATGGTTGTCCGAGAAAATTGGTTTGATGGCGTAATGGCCAACGGGCTCAATGGCAATAACTTGCACCTGACGTTTACCGGTTTGAAGCACCTCTTGACCAGGCCCATGTCCAAGCACCTCTGCTGACGGTGAGTAGACTCGAAGAAATTCGAAGGTCAGCTCAAAGGCGCCATGGTTGTCGTACTGAAGTTCAAGCAGTCCCTGCTTTGCTCGGCTTGCAAGCCCGCTTGGCGTCGGGGCGTCATTGATGTGGCGGTAGGTAAGGGTCATGGTTTACGGTTCGCGCAGTTGAAGTTCGGTTAAGGCGTGTCGGGCAAGTCCAAGCCCAGCTTCTGAGTACATATTAAAAGATGTCACCCCAAGCGCAGCAAGCTCTTCAACTTCCTCTGGGAATTTGGCTACTGCAACAAGTAGACACTCAAACTGAAGTGCTCTTAGCAGCTCGGCTGCGGCAATATTGTTGTGGTGATTAGGCATGGCCAGAATAATCATCTGAAGTCTTTTGGACTGACGCAGGTGTGCCCATAAGTCGGTGTCCGATGCGTCTGCGACAACCACATGACGATCAAGGTCTTGGTGTTCTTTCACGCGAGTTGAATTGTGATCAAGCCCTAAGATCTGGTGGCTAAATGTTGTTGTAAGGGCATCGTAAGCTCCGGTTCCTACACGTCCCATGCCAACCACCAGAATATCTGCTTCAAGCAACGTTTTCCTCTGGCTCTTAAGCGCTCTGTTTTCGAAGTCAAAACGCTTGGCTAAAAATTTAAATTGCTGATAAAGCGCTTCACTCTTTGTGTTGGTGACAGAGGACACAACAAAGCTAAGGCTTAGCGCAAGAGCAAACACGATAAGCCAGTCAACAGGAATAATGCCCTGACGCGCGGCGAGCGCACAGAGAATTAGCCCAAACTCTGAGAAGTTTGAGAGGCTAAGGCTAGCTAGGACATTCGTGCGAAGAGGAAGGCGGCTGGCAGCAAATACCCCGAAGTAAATGGCTGTCTTAAAGGGAAGCAGAAGGCACAAAAGACCAGCGACAAGCGCAATGTCGCCGTTAGGAAGTCCTTGAAGTCCTATTGACAAGAAAAAGCCAACCAGCATGATCTCTTTTAGCCCATAAAGCGATTGAGCCAGCTCGGATGACTTGGGATGGTTAGCAAGCAGGGCACCGAGCACTAGGGCACCAAGGTCGCCTTTGATGCCAATCGCATGAAAGTACGAGTAACCGACAATCGTTGCAAGTGCTAGGCCCGTCAGAATCAGAAGCTCACCGTGGCCGACAAAATGAAGAAGCTTATTTAAGAAGACTCGCGCAAAGGGCAGGGCAAGTAGTGTTAGGGCCCAGATGCTTGGGTACTGGGCTTCACTAAATGCAAGGTAAACCACGGCCACCAGGTCTTGCATGATAAGTAAACCAATGGCCAATTGGCCATAGAGTGTTCCAATGTCACCGCGGTCCTCAAGAAGCTTCACCACGAACACAGTGCTTGAGAAGGCAAGGCCGAAAGCAATGAGCCCGGTGGCAAAGCCACTTAGCTCAAGGCTCTTAACCGGATAAATCGACTGGCCGGCTAAAAGAAGCAGAGTAAAAAGCCCGGCGGTGAGCACCATCTGAAACATCGTGCCAGCCCACATTAGAGGCGCAGCCAGTGAACGGAGGTTGAGCTTCAGCCCAATTGTGAAGAGCAGCAGCGTAATGCCAAGATCTGCAATGAAGTTAATCTCGGCTGGCTTTTCAAAACCAAGTTGATTGAAGGCGAAGCCTGCCGCAAGAAAGCCAACCATGGGCGGAAGGCCGACCCGGCTTGCTAGAAGTCCGAATGCGAAGGCGAATCCCAGAAGGGTTAATATCATTAGGCTCGAGGGATGTTTTCTTATACTTTCATTATGCGCTTGCTCTTATCCCTATTTGTCTCGCTAGGGCTCTCGACGGTTATTGGCTGCAGCAAAGACCTGCCTAAGTGTCCCGACCCCGTTGCCCAAAGTGATAAGCCCATGACCGAGCAAGAGAAGAAGCTCGCACGCTTGAAGACGGGCTTCGACCCGTCTTGTAAGAGCAACTAACCAATGAATTAAAGGTAGGTACTTTAGTGCTAGGCAGCGACCACGTCTGCAATAGCCTCGCAGACGTAACCAACGTTTCTGGTATTCAATGCAGCAACGCAGATACGCCCAGTGCTTAGCGCGTAGATGCCGTGCTTCGTTTGAAGAGACTCCACCTGTTTCGCATTAAGCCCTGAGTAGCTAAACATTCCGTTTTGACGTGTCACAAAAGAAAAGTCTTGCTTGACTTTAAGCGCCTCGACACCCTTAACAAGCTCGTGCCGCATTGTGCGAATGCGCTCGCGCATTTCAGTAAGCTCTTTTTCCCACAGTGCTTTTAGATCGGGGCTATTCAAAATAGAGGCAACGATCGCACCTCCATGGGTGGGTGGGTTTGAATAGTTCGTCCGAATGGTTCGCTTCACTTGGCTCAGTACATTGGCGGCCTCAGTTGCACTGGCCGTTACTATAGACAGGGCGCCGACTCGCTCACCGTAAAGGGAGAGAGACTTCGAGAAGGAATTCGAGACCATAAAAGCCAGGCCGGAGTCGGCAAACTTACGAACGGCAAGTGTGTCGTCGGTAAGTCCTTTCCAAAAGCCCTGGTAGGCCATGTCTAGAAACGGAAAAAGACCTTTTTCGGCGCACAGGCTTATTACGGTATCCCACTGAGACTCCTCGAGGTCTGCGCCGGTGGGATTATGGCAGCAGCCATGAAGAACAGCGATGGTACCTCGGGGGAGGCTCGAGAGGCTGGCGCACATGGCTTCAAAATCAACGCCCCGTCGCAGGGGGTCGTAATAGGCGTAACTCATAACCTCGAATCCAGCCATTTCAAAGATGGCCCGATGATTCTCCCAACTGGGGTCGCTAATAGCTACCTTGCTTTGGGGAAGAAGCCGCCTAAGGTAGTCAGCGCCCACCTTAAGGCCGCCGGTCCCCCCCAGTGTCTCCAGCGTTACCACTTTATTTTCGGTAACAACGGGGCATTTAGCCCCGAAAAGCAACTCGCGAACGGCTTTATTGTAGACCGGGGCGCCGTCAATGGGAAGGTAATTTTTGGCTAGCGCGGCGGCAGCCAAAGCTTCTTCGGCCTGGTGAACGCATTGAAGAAGTGGCACCTTACCTGCCTCGGTAAGGTAAACACCTACAC
>JAYNLI010000040.1:0-11924 GCA_038111655.1 Bordetella sp. | reverse complement strand
TTTTGCAGTGAAGGGCGATACGCAGAGCTTGCGTCAAACGGAAGCCTGGCAGGGCGTAGACCCTTTGAGCTTTGCGTCGCCCGATTTGCAGGAGGATTCCGACCAGAGCTTTCGCTATGCGGTGGGCCGCGTTCTACTTCTGCACAAGTGGAACATTGATTCGCAGCTCAAACTAGAGACAGGCCTGACCGGATCAGCCTTTGAGTTCAAGCGTGACGACAATTCCTTTGCGCAGACCCTTCTACAAATGCCAAGTGCCCGTGCGGCCCATGCCAACACCCAAGAGCGCGGCCTGTTGCTCAACTCAAAGCTAAAGCGTGCATTCAACGAGGACGAGCAGACGGTTGGCCTCGAGGTTGAGCAGACTCTGCGAAACCAAGAAGATAGAAGGCTGGTGGACGGCGTTCTTTATCAAACAGGCGTAGGTAATGAACTGGATATCGACCAGACACGTTGGGCGGTGTACGGCCAGTGGGACTTCAACCCAAGCCCGCAATGGGCCTTCCTTGCTGGTTTGCGCCACGAAGTCATTCGTACGCGTCTTAATACGTTTCCCAGCCTTCCCCCGCAGAGCCATGAGAGCCATGAGACGTCTCCTTCGTTTAGCCTTGTGCATCGACCTTCTTGGGATCCAAGCCTGCTTTATCGCCTAAGCCTAAGCCATGCCTACAAGCCTGCCCGTGCACGCGACTTGTCGTCGCTTCCAAGTCTTTCAACAAGTTTCAATCCAAATGACACCAATAGCCCGGATGCCGCCGACAGCGTGGGCAATCCCAACCTGAAGCCCGAGCAGTCCTGGGGCCTTGATTTCAACTTCGAGAAAACTCCGGTCGCCAACAGTCTCTTATCTGCAGGTGTTTTTTGGAAGCAGATCAAAGACGTTCAGCGTCGACAGACTCAGCTGGAATTGGTCTCGTGGTCCTCGGTGCCGCGTTGGGTGAACCGGCCACGCAATATAGGGGAAGCCGATTTAATTGGCCTTGAGCTTGAGGCGCGTGCGCCTGCAAGGCTTTGGACGCAATGGCTGGGCTTTGGGCAGGGAGCGGCTTCGCAAGCAAAGCCAACGGACGATGCAGCCGGCCGCACGTCGTCGGGGCTTGAGTTTCGGGCGTCATTCAGCCATTACTGGTCGCGACTGGAAAGCCTTGACGGGCCTGATAATCGATTGCCTGGCCAGCCCGCCTGGGCGCTGAAGTTGGGCTTTGATGCACGGCCGGCAAAGTCAAAGTTTCGTTATGGGGCAAGCCTGGGTTATACAAAGGCAGCACGCTATCAGGCCGAGCCACAGGCCTGGGTTCAGGCGGATGATGACCTTTCTGTTGAGACCTATGGCCTTTATTCCTTTGACCTTAATCAACGGTTACGTCTGACGTTGCAAGACATTGCCCGCTGGCCGTCGGAGTCTGCAAGCCTTCGAGTTTTTAATGAAGGAAGCCGGTTCGAGCCCACGCGCCAGACCGGTAGGCTTCGAGCCTCTTTGCGATACGAATTAAGCTTTTAACGCGGCCGTGACTACAATTTCAACCTTCCACTCGGGCTTGGCAAGCTTGGCCTGCACTGTGGCACGACAAGGCGCTTGACCGGCCACCACCCAGGCGTCCCAGGCCTTGTTCATGGCGTTAAAGTTGGCCAGGTCGGCAAGGAAAATCTGGGCCATCAAGATGCG
The DNA here is from genome assembly GCA_038111655.1 of Bordetella sp. Taxonomy (GTDB): domain Bacteria; phylum Pseudomonadota; class Gammaproteobacteria; order Burkholderiales; family Burkholderiaceae_A; genus Hahnella. Next base: position 10,258 of record JAYNLI010000040.1, on the reverse strand, counting down.
TGACTTTTGCGAGCCCGCCTGGCTCAAAAGCCGATCGATGGATTACAACACCTGCTGGGTCTGACCAAATGCATCTTGCGAGGCGTCGTTTGCGACTTGGCCAGCAAGAAAGACCAGACCACTATGCGCAGAGGCCTCTGAGAGTCATGCATCTACTTCAAAACGTTCGACCATTTCATACCCTTCGATGAATTAAAAAAGAAAAACACCCATTGCCATTGAGAGTAACGCCAAGCCCCATAAGCACGCATCAATAACCTGAGATTCATTATCATTCCGAAATGATTCAACTTGTGCTTACGACGGTTGCCAACGCCCAGCAGGCTGATGACCTTGCCCAAGCCCTTGTTCGATCCTCGCTGGCTGCCTGTGTCACCCAACTACCCAAGGCAAAAAGCACTTACATTTGGGACGGCAACTTAGAGACCTCGGAAGAAATCCTTCTTCTTATTAAGACCCATGCGAATAAGCTGCAGGAACTAAAGAATTGGCTTGAATCGCACCACCCCTACGACTGTCCCGAGGTATTGGTCTTTAACGCCGTGGACGGTCTTGAGGCTTACATGCGTTGGGTTGCCCAGCAGACGAGTCAAAACGGTTAATAGGTCGTTCTTGTGTCTTCGCCAGCGTGTGCTGTTACCACCATCCAGTCTATTAAATCCAGAGCGGTTTCACCCCGAAGGCGTTGCCAAAGCCAGACCAGACCTTCGCGCAGGGGAGGCCAGGCAACCGGGGTTTGTTCAACCGGGCCCATCAGTTCGCCGTCCGGCCCGAGGCTTCCAACCTTGAAGCGGAAAACATAGGCGGGTTCTTGGCCCATGCGCAGGTCGGTGATCACGACAGTATTGTCTATGCGTTCCAGTTGAAAAAAGCCATCACTGAAACGTGCAAGCCGAGCCACTGAGGGATGGTCCTTCAGCGCACTGTAAAGCTCAGCATCTCGCGGTACGGCTCGCCAACGAATGGCTTGCGGCCCGTTAGCCACCAGGGAGTACCAGCCCTCGTAATAGTGCGTGTCAGACACTGCCACCAGTCGCCAGAGCAAGGTATTGAAGGCCGAGGGTGTCACAAGCAAGGCGGCCTGAGGTTCGGGGAGCTTTGTTTGAACGATTCTTTCGACCCAGTGTTGCGCCGCGACCGACCAAGCCAAATAAAGGCTGGTGATAAGCAAACTTAGTTTTAAGGTTTGGAGTCTCCTAAATTTCCAATGGCCCCTCGCGAAAAGTACCACCCCAAGCCCCAGAAGAAGTGGCACCGTGTAAAGCGGATCGATAATAAAAACGCTTCCAAGTCCCACAGCCTCCTTGTAGAAGGGAAGCCAGAGCTGGGTGCCATAGATGGTCATTCCGTCAAGCAGCGCATGGGTGAAGAGAATAAGTGCGGTCGCAAGTGCCCAGCGCCAATAGGTGTGGGCGAAAGACCGCGGCCGTGTCACCAAAAAAGCAAGAAGGGGTGCAGCAAGCAGTTGGTAAAAAAGCGCATGACTTTCGGCGCGATGCTCGGTCATGTTGCGAATGGGGTCGCCGAAATTAAAGACCACATCAAGGTCGGGAAGGGTGCCCATGGCTGCACCCCAAAGGGCCGCCTTCCAAGGCGCTGTCCGGCGACCCATGACGGCCACACCCACGGCGGCGCCCAGGCTTGCTTGTGTTAACGAATCCATGCCCGCACTCTAGCGCCTTTCGGGGGCGATCAGCCTTTAATGCCAAGTTCCTTTTCGTCTGTAGAACCCTTTTCAGCAAAGCCGCGAGGCTCTTTTTTCCTCACGTTTTTCCGTAAGCCTCTAAACTTTCAGCGCAATGAAAAAAAATAAAAATGCCCAAGACTCCACGCTTTTGGGCCTCACCACGTTCGTTGGGCTTTTTCTAGTGACCGTTGGTTTTGTATCCAACTTGGCCGCCAGCGAGACTGCCTCTTCCGAGGCAAGCGCCGTCGCTGGGCGCTACACCGACTGGCGTACAGCGCCCAGGCATTCTGCGCAGCTTCTACCTGACCCGGCTATTCATCAAGATGAGGCCATGGTCTACGTTTTGGCAGCGCGCGCCTTCCGCTGGCGCGGGCATTTTGCTGTGCATCCTTGGGTTGTCTTCAAAAGAGCGGGCGAAGAAAGTTACACCCGCTACGAAGTCATTGGCTGGGGCGGCGGCAATGTGGTTCGTAAGAATCGTTCCGTGGCCGATGGCTTATGGTTCGGTGCTCCGCCTGCGGTCCTTGTGGCGCACAAAGGACAAAAGGCGCAAGACCTTATTCCGCAAATTGAGGCTGCCATAAAAACCTATCCCTACCCCGAGAACTATCGAACCTACCCGGGCCCGAATAGCAACACTTTTTTAGCCCATATTGGCCGCAGCGTTCCAGAGCTTGACCTTGACCTTCCACCAACGGCCATTGGAAAAGACTTTCGTGGCCTTTCCGACCCCATTGGTCTGCCGCCCTCGGGCCAGGGTGTTCAGCTTAGTGTCTGGGGTTTGTTCGGCATGATTCTTAGCCCGGTGGAGGGCATTGAGTTGAATATCTTGGGGCTCAACCTTGGCCTCGACCTCACCCCTCTTGGGCTTCGTCTTCCGCTCGTTGGCGTCGTTTCGGCCGAAACACTTTAGGGTCGTTGTAAAACTCAGAGTTTGCGTCGTCGGGGCACCAGCTAGGAAGACCCATAACAGGCAACGGTAGTAAATGACCACTACGTAACTCTGAGCCAATCGCGTTGCAGAGTGTGTCGTCAATCTCTCGCCAGCGAGCAACGGGCTTATCCACAGCAAGTAAAAGGCAATGGGCTGTGATTGCCTTAAAGGGGGCCTCCAGTTTTTCTAAAAGGGCGTGGCCAAAAACAAAGGGTTGCCAGATCCCTTGCCAGGCGTCACGACAGTCCAAAAATAAACTCTGCCAGTTGTGGTTCAGAAGCAGGTTTTTTAGCTCAGTGCCCCGTGCCTGATAAGCAATGACCATAAGATTTTCATCAACAAGCGTCAGCGCATCACGAAGAGCGCCGCGGCCGTCGCCTGCCTGCTTAGCCTTGCTTGCTGCTTCGGTTTTCGCACCCAAGGTTCCTAAGGCTACGAGGACATCGCAGGCTTTTGGTTCGACTTTATTTTCGTGCAAGGCCTGATCGTGCAAGGCGTTAAGACGCTGCTTTGAACGCGTTGCCGACAGCCAGACAAGGGCATTCAAACGGTCGTGTCGAAGATCTCGCGTTGGCACGGCACCAGTTTGGGCAATGAAGGCCTCGTAGCCCACAGCTAAGTGCTTGGTCGAAAGCGTATCTTGGGCAACGAACTTAAGAGCTTGTCCCCGCGCGGATGCTAGGCTGCGCGCTTTGGCAAAGGCATTCGCTTTTTCTAGGAACAACTCAAAGGGCTCACTTAAAAGTGCAAGCAACTCGGGAGCAAAGCCAGACCACCAGGGTTGCACTAGTAGCCCTGTAAGCCTTTTGGAATAAGCACCACCATTTCACCGTCGTATTTCATGCGCCCGGCGCGCAGACCGGCCTCAAGGCCGGAGCCAAAAAAGAAGTCGCCACGATGCGGGCCTTGAATGGCAGACCCGGTGTCCTGCGCGAAGATAAGCCGCGAGACGGCCTGCGGTTTCTGACCGGACTCCCCAGGCAGTCGGGTGCTTAGCACGACGGGAAGACCTAAGGCCACGTAACGAGGGTCGACCGCAACCGAGCGCTTCGCGGTTAGAGGAACACCCAGGGAGCCAAGGGGACCCTGGGTGGGATCGTTGGTGGGAGAGAGTTCGCGAAAGAAAACCATGCTTGGGTTCTGATGCAAAAGCTCGTTTTGTCGATGAGGGTTTCGGGCAAGCCAGGCCTGAATGCCCTGCATGCTTGCCTGGGCAAGCGTCAGTTCCCCCTGATTCACCAGCCAACGACCAATCGACACATAAGGATGCCCATTTTGGTTGGCGTAGCCTAGGCGCATGTAGCTGCCATCCTCTAACTGAACTTTCCCCGAACCTTGTATTTGCAAGAAAAAGGCTTCAACGGGATCGGCTACCCAGGCAATTTCTTCACCTTTTAAAAGCCCCTGGGTATCAAGCTCGGCCCGACTTGGGTAGGGCTGAATTTCCGGGCCGCTTTCTGTTTGAACCAGCCTGCCGCGAAGCCGATAGCTTTGCAAGGCAGGATACTGTCGCTCCAGCTTCACCGTCACCAGGTCGGCTGGGGTTTTGTAAAGGGGAACACGATAGACCTCTGAGGGTGTTCGGCTTCCTTTAAGGACAGGCTCGTAATAGCCCGTAATGGTGTTTTGGTTGCGCCCTGAAGGCCCTGCGGTCACAAGCCGCCTTGGCTCGAAGTTTGTTTCGAAAAAACGGCGCGTGGCCAGGGCATCTTGGCCATCGATTCGACCGGACTCCTCGCAGAGCCGAATAAAAGGCTGGCCCTTCAACACCATGGCCTCACAGTTTCTGCGCCAGGCAAGCAGGGCATCATCAAGCGGGTCGTCTCTCCAACCCTCAAGCTGGTCAAAGCTTAGGGTTTGAAATTGCCCAATCGATCGACCCAGCGAGGCCTGACGGTTAGGATCAATAACCGGACGGGCTGGTTCGGCGACGCCACCAATGGGGTGGTCCTCGTCCATACGTGGGCCAAGACCCGGCTTCTCAGCGACACCTGACCCGGACTCTGAACCCACCGGGCTTTGAGCAGGCGGTTCGCCTGTCTGGGCAGATTGACCTTGAACGGAACGGTCAACAGAGCCAGGTGTCGCCCTGCCTTCCCCGCCCACAATTGGGGCTACTGCCTGCTCAACAGGGGTTAAGCTACAGCCTGAGGCTGCAACGAAGACCCCGATCCACAAAACCTTGGGGCTTATGAGCGCTGTGCGGCGCAACGCTGTAAAGGACTGGCAAAGGAAAGACGTTAAGACAATGTGGCTCATTTATTTAGAGGCGGGCATAGCCCTTACCTTAGTGTTGATCATTGTCTATTGGACCATGCGCGGCAAGAAGTGAGGGCCTTGAACCCAACTCGGGTGAAAATAACGCTTCGGAACCAATAAAAGAAACCGGGAGGAGATTTCAATGAGCAGCACTGCCGCACTCTCACAGCACCGCCAACCCGAATGCATTGCCCCAAGCATCTTGTCGGCCGACTTTGCTCGACTTGGCGAGGACGTTAAGGCTGTGGAGTCGGCCGGCGCCGGATTTATTCACTTCGACGTTATGGACAACCATTACGTGCCCAACCTCACCGTGGGCCCCTTGGTCTGCAAGGCCATTCGTCCTCACGTAAGTATTCCTATTGATGTGCATCTTATGGTCTCTCCGGTCGACAGCCTGATTGCCGATTTTGCGAAGGCCGGTGCCGACATCATTACCTTTCATCCGGAAGCATCCAACCATGTGCACCGAAGCCTTCAGCTTATTAAAGATCAGGGCTGCAAGGCAGGACTTGTCTTTAACCCCAGCACCCCGCTTGAGCATCTTGACTGGGTAATGGGGAGCCTCGACATGATTCTTCTTATGAGTGTGAACCCGGGCTTCGGGGGCCAGGCATTCATTCCGGAGACCCTTCAGAAGGTCAAGGCTGTGCGCCAAAAAATCGATGACCACTGCAACAAGGGGGGGCAGCCCATTCGGCTTGAAGTGGATGGCGGCATCAAGGTGGACAACATTGCGCAGGTCATGCGCGCTGGGGCAGACACCTTCGTGGCGGGCTCGGCTGTGTTTGGCGCGCCGGATGCGGATGGCAAAGGCTACAACGATATCTTTAAGGCGTTTAACCAGGCTATTGTCGCCGCACGCTCATGACCCCAACCATCGACTTCGCCCAGTTTCGCAATCTGGCGAGGCAGGGCTACAACCGCATTTCTGTGAGCCGGAATCTGAATGCCGACCTTGACACGCCCCTATCGGCCTACCTGAAGCTTGCTGAGAGGCCTTACTCTTTTTTGCTGGAATCGGTGGTTGGGGGTGAGCGCTTTGGTCGTTACTCCTTCATTGGTCTGCCCGCCAACCAGTTGGTGCGAGCCTTCGATCGAACCATTCAAACCTGCGCGATCGAAGAGGGTCGGCTGCATTTGCTGACGGAACAACAGGGCGATCCTCTGGCATTCCTTGAAAACTTCATGGCGGGGTTTCGGCTTGCGCCCCTCGATGGGCTGCCCAGGTTTGCAGGTGGTCTTGCAGGTTACTTTGGTTACGACACCATTCGTTATATCGAGAAGCGGCTTAATGTTCAGGACGTCAAGGCGCGCCCTGACCCCTTGGGCCTGCCAGACTTGCAGCTCTTGCTAACAGAAGGTCTTGCTGTTTTTGACAACTTAGCGGGAAGGCTTTCGTTGTTTCACTTCGTCTCGCTGGTTCCCGAGCCCACCGACAACGACATACAACAGGCCTTTGATAAGGCCCAGGCCGAGCTTGATATTGCAGTGGCTCGCCTTCGTTCACCGCTTAGCCCTCCTCAGGAGAAGGCCGCTGCCCATCAGGGTCAGAGCCATCGAGGCTTTCAGAAAGAGGACTATTTGCAGGCAGTGGCTCGCGCCAAAGACTACATTGCCAAGGGCGATGTGATGCAGGTGGTTCTTGCTCAGCTCATCGAGCGCGACTACGAGGGATCCCCGCTTGGTTTGTATCGGGCTCTTCGAGCCCTGAACCCTTCGCCTTACATGTACTTCTATGACATGGGTGAATTTCAGATTATTGGCGCCTCTCCCGAAATTTTAGTTCGGCAAGACTGCCAGCCGGGTGACCCTGCTCGTATCACCATTCGACCCATTGCCGGTACGCGCCCTCGGGGAGCAAATTTGGAGCAAGACCTTGCCCTTGAGGCAGAGCTCAAGGCTGACCCCAAAGAGCGGGCGGAACATGTGATGCTTATTGATCTTGCTCGTAACGATGTCGGCCGAATTGCCAAGACGGGCAGTGTGAGCGTTACCGAACAAATGGTGGTTGAGCGTTATTCCCACGTTATGCACCTTGTTAGCGATGTTGATGGTGAGCTCAACGACGGCCTCTCGGCGATGGATGTTCTTCGCGCCAGCTTTCCGGCTGGCACCCTGAGTGGGGCACCTAAAATTCGTGCCATGGAAATTATTGATGAGCTCGAACCGGTTAAGCGTGGTGTCTACGGAGGCGCCTGTGGCTATTGGTCGTTTACAGGACAGATGGACCTGGCCATTGCCATACGCACGGGCATTTTGAAAGACAAAACACTTTATGTGTCTGCGGGCGCAGGTATTGTTGCGGACTCGATTCCTGAGAGTGAATGGAAGGAGACCGAGACCAAGGCGCGCGCGGTTTTGCATGCGGCGGAAATCGCGGAACGAGGGCTTGAACCATGACCGCCTCCTCGCCTGTTTCGCCTCCTTGCCTTTTAATGGTGGACAATTACGACTCCTTTACTTACAACCTGGTGCAGTACTTTGGGGAACTTGGGGCTCAGGTGCAAACCGTTCGTAATGACGACTTGTCGGTGGAGGAGGCTCTTCTATTGAAACCCGACGGTATCGTTATTTCACCCGGGCCTTGCAGCCCAGCGCAGGCGGGTGTGTCGGTAGATCTTATTAAGGCCGTTGCATCCATGCCAAACCCTCTTCCCCTGCTTGGTGTCTGCCTTGGGCATCAGGCTATTGGCGAAGCTTTTGGCGGCAGGGTGCTGCGGGCCAAGCGTTTAATGCATGGCAAGACATCGAAGGTGGAGCACCTGAGTCGAAGTGTTTTCGCGGGGCTAAACAACCCACTGACAGTGACCCGGTATCACTCGCTTGCGGTTGAGCGCGCGAGCCTGCCCGATGCGCTTGAGGTAACGGCATGGACGGATGACCAGGAAATTATGGGGCTTGCGCACAGGCAGTTGCCTATTCATGGGGTGCAGTTTCACCCTGAGTCCATTCTTACCGAACAGGGCCACGAGCTTTTGCAGAATTTTTTGAATCTTGTTGCTGGCGCTCGCCTGCCTTAACCAGTGGCATGCGCTGCCGGCAGCTTCCCCCCAAACCCCTCGCAACTCTGTGCAACCTTGGCTTAAGGAGGCCGAAATGCAAGTGAAAGGCTCGACAGGCTCGCTTACAACCGCCTTACAAAATCTCGTGGACGGTCACGACCTTGATGCTGACACCATGACCGCCTGCATGCGGCAGATGATGGCTGGCGAGGCCTCGTCCGTTCAAATGGCAGCTTTCCTTATGGGCCTTCGGGCCAAGGGGGAGTCCATTACTGAAATTGCGGCGGCGGCCTCGGTGATGCGGGAATTTGCAACGCCGGTTTCGCTTGACATGCCGTTCTTAGTGGACATGTGCGGCACAGGTGGCGATGGCGCGCGCACCTTCAATATTTCGACTGCGGCCATGTTCGTTGTTGCGGCGGCCGGTGCGGCCGTCGCTAAGCATGGCGGCCGTTCCGTCTCGTCGAAGTCGGGCAGCGCAGACCTTCTTGAGCATCTTGGGGTCGCCATGGGTTTATCCGCGCAGGACACTGCTCTGTGCATTAAGGGCTGTGGCATTGGCTTCATGTTTGCGCCCAACCACCATGCCGCCATGAAGCACATCGCGCCTATTCGTAAAGAGCTTGGACTGCGAACCATCTTTAACGTCCTTGGACCTCTTACCAATCCCGCAGGTGCACCGTGTCAATTAATGGGCGTCTACCAGCCAAGCCTCGTTTCCGTTCAGGCCGAGGTTCTTAAGCGCTTGGGCTCAGACCATGTGCTTGTCGTGCATGCCGAGGAGGGTCTTGATGAGTTGCATCTAGTGGGCAAGACCCTGGTTGCGGAGTTAAAGCAGGGCGAGGTTCGGAAGTACACCGTAACCGCCCAGCAGTTTGGCTTCTCAAGTTATTCCAGAGAAGAGGTGACGCAAGCCATTCGAGCAGGAAGTCTCGAGGAGTCGGCTGCGCGTTTCCATGCTGCTCTAGCCAATGAGCCTGGCCCTGTGCGCGACATCGTGGCTTTTAATGCGGCAGGCGGGCTTCTGGCAAGCAATAAAGCCAAAGATTGGACTCAGGCAATCGACCTGGCCATGAAGGCCCTTGGGTCGGGCGAGGCCCGAGACAAGCTTGAAGCCTTCAAAGGCCTAAGCCAGTCGCTTGCCCAGGCATCCAGCCAGAGTCAGGATTGAAAAGCTTATGACTGACATTTTGAGAAAGATTCTGCAGGTCAAGCAGCAAGAAGTTCATGACGCGAAGGCCAAAGAGCCCGAGGCGTTGCTGCGAGACCTTATTACAGCCCAGCCGGATCATCAAAAGCCGCGGGGCTTTTATCGGGCTATGCAACGCAATATTCAGCAGAATCGGGTTGCCGTCATCAGTGAGATCAAGCGCGCGAGTCCCAGTAAGGGCTTGTTAAGAGACCCTTTCGATCCGGTTGCAATTGCTCAAAGCTACGAACGCCACGGCGCAAGCTGCCTCTCCGTGCTCACGGACGAGCAGTTCTTTCAGGGCCATTCAAGCCACTTGAAGCGGGCCCGTGCCGCCTGCGAGCTTCCCGTTTTGCGCAAAGACTTTATGGTGGATGGCTATCAAGTTCTTCAGGCAAGGGCCTGGGGTGCCGACTGCATTTTGCTTATTGCCGCTGCGCTTTCAAACGACCAGCTTACCGGTCTTGAGGCGCAGGCTCACGCGCTGGGCATGGATGTCTTGCTTGAGGTTCACGATGAAGACGAGCTCGAGCGTGGGCTTGCGTGCTGCACAACGCCTTTGCTTGGTGTGAATAACCGAAACCTTCGTACCTTTGAGACGCGGCTCGAGACGAGCCTTGACCTTCTTCAAGAGCTTCCCTCCGATCGGCTCTTGGTCACCGAAAGTGGCATCTTGACCCCCGTGGACGCCCAGCGCATGCGTGAGCATGGTGTTTTGGCCTTTTTGGTGGGTGAGGCATTTATGCGTGCACCCGACCCTGGGTTGGCGTTGACCGAGCTTTTCGGGTGGTAGCCCAGCCTTTCTTGGCCGCAAGAATGGCTTTTGCAAGTCATTCTTAGTGTTTGCAGTGCTTGTTTTGCTTAGACTTGCTACAGGCCATTTGACATAGGAAATTACCCCAGTCATAATTCCGCTTCTTCGCTTTTTGCGGCGTTATACCGGTGAAAAAATTGCCAAAAACAAACTGGCAACGAAATAACAAGTGTTAAAGACGCAAGGTAAAAAAGTGGATCGCTCTTTAAAAACTAACAGCCGATAAGTGTGGGCATTTGGGTTGCGGCACAACTTGACTTTAAGTAGTTCTTAGACCACAAGAAGTCAAGCAAGCTTTAAATTCAAATGCTCAACAAGTAAATAAGGTTTTTTTAAAACCTCGTTTAGCGTTGAGTTTTAAATATTGCAG
>JAYNLI010000039.1:0-11984 GCA_038111655.1 Bordetella sp. | reverse complement strand
GCTGCAAACAAAGCGAAAAACCTAAAACGCAAGTACGTAAGTCTTGAGTCTTACGCAGGCTGGCCTTCGTCCGCCAGACCAAACGCCTTATGCAAAGAACGAACAGCAAGCTCCATGTACTTATCGGCGATAACCACCGAGATTTTGATTTCGCTTGTAGAAATCATTTGTATATTAATGCCTTCGGCCGCCAAGATTTCAAACATTTGGCTTGCAACGCCTACATGGCTTCGCATACCAATGCCCACGACCGACACCTTACAGATCTGTCCATCGCTTGAAATGTCACGGGCCTGAATCTCAGGCTGAACCCTGTCATTTAAAACAGCAAGGGCTTTTTGCAGTTCGTTGCGGTGGACCGTGAATGAGAAATCAGTCATGCCGTCATGACTGGCGTTTTGAATAATCATGTCGACGTCAATGTTCGCCGCGGCAACGGGGCCCAAAATCTTAAATGCCACTCCAGGTTTGTCGGGTACGCCTCCAATGGTGATTTTCGCTTCGTCACGATTAAAAGCAATTCCAGAAATAACAGCCTGCTCCATGGTTTCATCGTCCTCATAGGTAATTAGGGTGCCCGACTGCGCCTCTTGCTCAAGGTTGATGTCAGGGTCGGTGAGGCTTGAAAGTACCCGTGTCTTCACACGGTACTTGCCCGCAAACTCAACCGATCGAATCTGCAAAACCTTCGACCCAAGGCTTGCCATTTCAAGCATTTCTTCAAACGTAATTTTCGCGAGCCGCCTGGCCTCAGGTTCCACTCGAGGGTCGGTCGTGTAGACGCCATCGACATCGGTATAAATAAGGCACTCCTCGGCCTTTAACGCCGCCGCAATAGCAACCGCCGAGGTATCTGAGCCGCCTCGACCCAAGGTCGTGATTGAGCCCTGGTCATCGACACCTTGGAAACCGGTAATAACCACAACATGGCCACTGTCGAGATCGGCGCACACTCTTTTGTCATCAATTGATTCAATACGTGCCTTGGTATAGGCACTGTCGGTACATACTGGCACCTGCCATCCCGCGTAACTACGTGCCTTGACACCCTGCTTCTGTAAGGCCAGCGCCAAGAGACCAACCGACACCTGCTCGCCGGTTGCAGCAATCTGGTCAAGCTCGCGAGGGTCAGGGGATTCCGTAATTTCTTTGGCAAGACCCAAGAGGCGGTTTGTCTCGCCACTCATTGCCGAAGGAACCACAACCATTTGATGCCCAGCCCTATGCCATTTGGCTACCCGGCGAGCTACATTTTGAATACGCTCGGTCGAGCCCATACTGGTACCGCCGTATTTGTGAACAATAAGAGCCATAAACGTTTTAAATCCATTCAACCGTAAGAAATCCAGCTCGCAACCTTACCCGAAACGACGGAGTGCCTCCAGTGGATGGAGTTTTCACAGCAAGTATGGGCCGACGACCATTACGAGCGGTACGTAACTGGCGAAGAAACTCTTCAAGCCGCCGTGCAGGGGGCATGATGGCGCCTGAGACCCCCTGATAGCCGACGAGCCATGCCCTTAGCGTTCGCAACTGACGTTCAACCGGAAGCCCCAGAAAGGGCTCAAGGCATAGTCCATGGATGGAATGGGTGCAAAGGGCAAGATCATCCTGATCAAGCTGATCAAGCAGCTGGCGAGCCTTCTGAAGATGCTGGACACTGCGAGCCATCGCGGCTACGGCCCCCGGGCGCATTGCACTGAGCACGGGAAAGACTTGTTGGCGAAGCCTATTTCTGTCTTGATCAGGCAGGCCGTTGCTGGGATCTTCAACGAACGGTAGCTTTAAACAAGAGGCATAGTCCTCAAGCGTGCTGCGCGTAAGCTGTAGCAAAGGACGCCATAAGAAATAACCTTGCCGGCTGCTGAGCATTGGCATTGCAGAGAGCCCCTCAAGCCCCGCTCCACGCATCCACTGCAAAAGCGCTGTTTCAACCTGGTCGTTCGCATGATGAGCGAGCACCAAAACAGGCCAAGAGGAGCTAGACTTCTCCTTGGCTGAAACGCGCCTGGCCAAGGGCTCGGACCGTCTGGCCTTCTGTCGTTGGGGTTTAACACCCATTACCTCTTCGAAGGCGCTATAACGTCGCAAACGCGCGCTTGCCTCGAGGCCAAGTTGAACAGCCTGCCCCTTAACAGCTGGTGGGCGTTTGACTGTAAGCTGAATTCCCAAGGTTTCTGCCATTTCGCGACAATGCCGCTCAAACTTAATGGCGGCGGGCTGCAGCCGATGATTCACATGAATAGCTTTTAAGCGCCGCGCCTCAATGGGTAGAACCTGAGCGACCTGCATCAGGGCATGGGTAAGCACCGTGGAGTCCAGACCACCTGAAAACCCAATGAAGAAACTACGCTTGAAAAAGTCTTCGTCCTGACAAGTTGGCCCTGCATTCATAAGGGCCTGAAGAAGGGGGTGATTAATAACGTCTACCCTAGTACTGGCTCAAAGCCTAAGGGTTAGGCCTTCGCAACCGTCTGTTTCACACGTCCGTAACCACGTACCCTCTGCTGACGCCTTTGAATAAGCGCATCGGCATCAAGTCCCTCGACCTGAGAAAGCCCATCAAGCAAAGACTTCTTTAATGCGTCGGCCGCCTTCGCGGGCGACCGATGGGCCCCGCCCAAAGGCTCGTTAACCACCTTGTCGATAAGGCCCAATGACTTGAGCTTCGGTGCGGTCACCCCTAAAGCCTCTGCCGCCTCGGCGGCCTTATCGGCTTTTTTCCAGAGAATGGAAGCACAACCCTCAGGTGAAATAACCGAATAGGTGGCGTACTGCATCATAACCAGGTGGTCGGCCACCGCAATCGCAATTGCGCCACCCGAACCGCCTTCACCAATCACAGCAGCAATAATAGGTACGCGAAGACCCGCCATAACAAACAAGTTTCGGCCAATGGCCTCACTCTGGCCACGCTCCTCGGCACCAATACCAGGGTAGGCTCCTGGGGTATCGATGAGGGTAATAACAGGGAGTTGGAACCGCTCGGCAAGCTTCATTAGGCGCTCGGCCTTTCGATAACCTTCAGGTCTTGGCATACCAAAGTTACGGTGGGTACGCTCTTTAAGATCGCGGCCTTTTTGATGACCAATCACTATCACCGAGCGGCCATCAAGCCTAGCAAGGCCACCAACAATGGCAGGGTCGTCTGCAAAGCCACGATCCCCGTGAAGCTCTTTGAAATCAGTAAAAGCCTTCTCGATGTAATCGAGCGTGTACGGCCGCTGCGGATGGCGCGCAACCTGTGAAATTTGCCAAGGCGAAAGCTGCGCATAAAGCTCTTTGATCTGAGTATCTGCCTTCTCACGAAGCTTTTGAATTTCATCGGAGATATCGACAGCACCATCGGCCTGAGTGAACTGCAGCTCCTGAATCTTGGACTCAAGGTCGGCCACAGCCTTCTCAAACTCTAAAAAAGTGGGTTTGGTCATCCCCCCTATTGTCCTCTAAATCGCTGGGCCATGAGCGTTTACGGCAAACATCTAAGCTCTTCGCCAGCGGCTACCCTCGGGGCCGTCCTCAACCACAACACCCTGATTCATAAGCTCATTTCGAATGGCATCGGCTCGAGCGAAATCTTTCGCTTTCTTGGCCTCGAGCCGCTGCTGCACCTTTTGCTCGATCACATCGTCGCTTAAGCCCTGCATGGCCTGCCGACCCGCCGCCTGTTTTGCCTCTTCTGGGACACGAAGTAAGAGCCCCAAAACTGCTGCAAGGCCCCTTAAAAGTTCTCCAAGCTCCACGCTTGCCTGACGATTCAAATCAGACGCAATTCCAAAAAGTGCAGCAATAGCCTCTGGGGTGTTGAAGTCGTCTTCCATGGCCCGCCGGAAGGCTTCAGCCTGAGGGTGCTTGGAAGAGAGTGCTTTACTTATCAGGTCTTGCTTGTCTGACGAGCCCTCGTAAAGCGACGTAGCCACACCAGCCAATTGCAAGGCCGTGTAGAGACGATGCAAGCCCGAACGCGCTTCTTGAAGGGCAGCATCAGAGTAATTAATTGGGCTACGGTACTGAGTTTTTAAAATAAAGAAACGCACGACCTCAGCATCCACATGGGCAAGGACATCGCGCACCGTGAAGAAGTTGCCCAACGACTTGGACATTTTTTCATCATCAATATTGACGAAGCCGTTGTGCATCCAAAGGTTTACGAAGGGTTTGCCAGCGTCTTTGCGATAGGCCCCCTCGGACTGTGCAATTTCATTTTCATGATGAGGAAACTGCAAGTCAGTACCGCCGCCATGAATATCAAAGTGCTTTCCTAACAAGCTGCAACTCATGGCCGAGCACTCAATATGCCAGCCAGGTCGGCCGAGCCCATAGGGCGAGGACCAGACGGCCTCTTTGGGCTCTTCTGGCTTCGCGCGTTTCCAAAGAACGAAATCCAGAGGGTCTCGCTTGCCCTCAGCAACAGCAATGCGCTCGCCAGCCCGAAGCTCATCGACGGACTTTCCAGAAAGCTTGCCGTAACTGGGGAAGCTACGCACTGAAAAATGAACATCGCCGGGCTGGCCTGAACTGTCCTTATCTTGGTAGGCATGGCCATTGGCCTGGAGCGCTTGAATAAGATCGAGCATCTCAGGTACAAACTGCGTGGCTCGAGGCTCATGATGCGGCGGCAAAACACCAAGCGCGTGAGCATCTTCGTTCGTGGCCTGAATCATTCTTTGGGTAAGAGCATGAATAGGCTCTTGGTTTTCATTTGCCCGACGAATGATCTTATCGTCAATATCTGTGATGTTGCGAACGTAGGTAACTTTGAGGCCCGAAGCCTCTAGCCAACGCCGAACCATGTCGAAAACTACCAACACGCGCGCATGCCCAACATGGCAAAAGTCGTAAACGGTAAGGCCGCAGACATACAAACGCACGTGTCCGGGCTCAATAGGGACCAAGAGCTCCTTAGAGCGCGTTAAAGAATTGTAGATTTTCAAGGGTCAGATCTTCTGTGAAACTTCTGGCATTCTAGGGCCTATTGCAAAATCAATTTCAATCGCAAGGGCGGCCACACCAAGAGGGCGTCCCTCCATTTTATGAATAGAAAAAGGAAGAAAGGATAAACATTGGCTGTCATTCAGGTTCGCCGACTTACCTATGCATGCCTTGCCCTGTGTGCAACGGCCTTCCTTACGCTAAGTCCTCATGTAAGCAGCACAAGCTTTGCCCAGGCTGTCAACCTTCCAACCGATCAGGCGCCTTTACTCTCCCAATCCATTCGCGAGGCAACGGACTTTGTTGAACTGCGGCAGTTTGATCGTGCCCTCCCCCTTATTCAAAAGGGCCTGGAAAGCAACCCAAGAGACCCTCAGTGGCGTTTTCTTGAGGCTATGGTGCTTGCCGACACGCAGGCGCCCGAACAAGGCATTGCCGCTTTTGAGTCTTTAGTTAACGAGTTTCCTGAGCTGGCCGAGCCCTACAACAACCTTGCGGTGCTTTATTTGCGTCTTGGCCAATCTGACCGAGCGCAACAAGCGCTTCAGCGGGCCATTGTGAATAGGCCCGATTACGGGCTTGCCCACGAAAACCTAGGAGACCTCTATGTTCAGTTGGCACTTAAAGCCTACGAGGCAGGTATAAGGGCGCAGGGTGCCTCGCCCTTCCTGCAACCCAAGCGCGACCATTTATTAAGCATTCCTTCGGCACGTCTTGGTCAACAATCCAGTCCATCTGCATCACAAGCAGCCGTTCGTTACGACGAACCCCCCCCCCGAACGCGGGAAGGCTTTCTTCCCATTATGAAATCCCAAACAAGCTCACGAAAGGCAAAATCAATGGTTGAACTCAAAACTTCAATGGGCAGCATTAAGCTGCAACTTAACGAAGAGAAGGCCCCGAAAACAGTAGCCAACTTTTTAAGCTACGTGAACGATGGCCACTTTAATGGAACCATTTTTCATCGTGTCATTGATGGTTTCATGATTCAGGGCGGGGGCTTTGACACAGCAATGAGCCAGAAAGACACCAAACAACCCATCGAGAATGAAGCCGATAACGGCCTTAAAAATAAGGCTTATACCATTGCAATGGCCCGTACCGGCGACCCGCATTCGGCAACCGCTCAGTTCTTTATCAATGTGGCCGACAACGACTTTCTTGACCACACCGCGCCAACTCAGCGTGGCTGGGGCTATGCCGTGTTCGGTGAAGTTGTTGAGGGTCAAGAAGTGGTCGACAAAATTCGTACCGTCAAAACGGCAACCAAAGGCTTTCACGAGAATGTTCCTGTTGAGACGGTCGTAATTGAGTCGGCCTCGGTCGTGAAGTGACACCATTAAGCTCGCTTGCTCTTGATGATGCAAGCAAGCCGCTTTTCTTCTCTGACGTTCATTTAGGTGAGGAGTGCCCCGGCCTCACCAAGCCATTCTTAACCTGGCTTGATGAGGCGCTCACTGAAACTGAAACCGTTTTTATTCTTGGCGACCTATTTAGCGCATGGATCGGCGATGACATTCTTAAACAAGATTATTTGTATCCCGAGACCGTGCGTGCGGCGAGGGCTTTTTGCCAGAAGTTAAAGGCATTTACCGACGCAAAAGGACGCGCCTATTTTGCTGCTGGTAATCGTGATTTCCTGCTTCACTCGGATTTCTTCCGGCGCTCAGGTCTCCAACCTCTTGCCGAAGAATGCGTGCTGCAGTTTTCTGGGCAACGCTGGCTTCTTTGTCACGGTGATCATCTCTGCATTGACGATCATGCCCACCAAGACCTTCGAAAAAGACTCTTAAGCCACACGTGGCAGTCCGACTTTCTCTCTACCCCATTGGCCGCTCGCGCCGCCTTCGCAGACTCACTTCGTGAGAAAAGCCGAGCAGCCAAAGCCATGAAACAAGAAGAGATCATGGATGTTAATCAAAACGAGTGCCTAAGGCGCACCCGCCAACACAACTGCGTTGGTCTTATTCACGGCCACACGCATCGCCCGGGCCACTACCCCATGGCAGAGGGCCTGGTGCGCTGGGTAATTCCCGACTGGCATGCAAGTGCTGATGAAGAAGACCTAGCCGCGCCGACAGAACTTGCTTACAACGGCGGCTTTCTGCGATTAACCCGCACAGGCCCAGAAATTATTAAGGTTTCTTAGGCTCAGAGGGCTTGGTTTGTTTGGTTGCTACCAGCTGACCTTGAAGCTCTTCGATTATGGCCCGCTGCGATTTCAGCTCATCCACCATTTGATGCATAAGAATGTCTATAGGGTCCTGCACGCCCGAGCTTAATCCGTAAGCAGCAAAACTATCGTGGTCGCCCATAGTGGCGGGCTTACCCGGCTCGTCACTGGCAAGCCGCGCCGGAATACCCAAGACCGTAGCGCCCTTGGGAACCGCTTTCACCACAACCGCATTCGAGCCCACCTTGGCACCCTCACCGACGGTAAAAGGGCCAAGAACCTTGGCACCCGCCCCAATCACCACACCTGCCTCAAGCGTTGGGTGACGTTTAGCACCCCGCTCTAAAGCTGTGCCGCCCAGAGTCACGCCCTGATAAATAGTGCAGTCATCACCAATTTCGGCGGTCTCTCCAATCACCACGCCCAGACCGTGGTCAATAAAAACCCGCCTACCAAGCTGAGCACCAGGGTGAATTTCAATGCCAGTGAACCAGCGTGCAATGAGCCCTATGAATCGAGCCAGCCAACGCAATGGACCCCAGTTTGACTGCCAAAGCCCGTGAGCCAACCGATGCAGCCATACAGCATGCAGCCCCGGGTAGCAGGTTGCCACCTCAAACCGGTTGCGGGCGGCGGGGTCTTTTTCAAGGACGGTATCAAGATCTTCAAAGAAAGTTGAGAGCATAGGAGGCAAGCCTACCGTATTCAGCGAAGACGGTTAAGAATCTCCCGGCTGAGACCATGGAGAAGCTGCGCCTCGTCCTCAAGTAAATGAGTTCGAGAGGCAAGTCTTTGCAGACGATCGCGAAAACGACCCGGATCGCTGGGGTTCAGATAGCCCGAGGCCAGCGCCAGCTTTTCCAGTGTGCTGTAAAGCGCCTGAACCGAGGCGGCAGGTGCCAATGCTCGCGACGAAGATGGAAGTGAGGTTGGGGGCAGGCCTTGCGCAGAGCCTTCAGCCGTTTGTACTTTCGGGCCAAGTCTCTGCATGGCGAGATACCTTAAAAAGTAGGCAACCACCTGCACAGCCTGAGAAAGGTTAAGCGAGCCAAAACCCGGGTTGACCGACAGGCCACAGACACGGCTGCAGCTCATGAGCTCGTCGTTGGTAAGCCCTGCGCGCTCCGCGCCGAAGACCATCGCCACGCGAGCCTCGGGATGATTACTTAACAGGTCGAAGACCTCCTGAAGACCATCGTCTAGATTACGCCGAGGCGGCTCAAACTCACGAGGCCTTGCTGTAAAGGCAAGACTGAGCACGCACGGAGCCAGGGCCTCATTGAGGCTTTCGGCATGACGAGCCTGCGAGAGAAGATCGTCGGCCCCGGAGGCCATGGCTTGAGCCTGAGGATCTAGCAGCCTTTGAGCAGCTAAGGCCCCATTTTTATCAACCTGCCAAAGCTGATCAAAACCCGTCACCTTCAGTGCGCGAGCGGTTGCTCCAACATTCCCGGGGTGGCTTGGGCTTACCAGAACCCACTGCACACGACTTAAAAACACTTTAAGAGCTGGAGGATCTTGACCTTGCTCTACACTAGGCGTTGCTCTTTGAAAATCCACTGTTATGCATCCAATGCTCAATACTGCGGTAAAAGCTGCGCGCAAAGCCGGCGCGTTGATTAATCGCGCAAGCCTCGATATCGATCGTGTTCGAATCAGCCGAAAAGATGAGAACGATTTTGTCACGGAAGTGGACGAGGCCTGCGAGAAAGTTATTATCGAAACCCTTTCACAGGCCTACCCTAGCCATGGCTTTCTCGGTGAGGAGTCTGGGCTTACCGCGGGCGCCGGCATGCCAGGCCAACAAGCCAACCCACGCGAGTTTATTTGGGTGGTTGACCCGCTGGATGGCACAACCAACTTTATTCATGGCATGCCGGTTTACGCGGTCTCGATTGCCCTGATGCATAAAGGGCAAATTACCCAGGCTGTGGTTTACGACCCCAGCCGCAATGATCTTTTCATTGCATCCAAAGGTAAGGGGGCCTTTCTTAACGACCGACGACTTCGCGTCTCGCGGCAAGACCGCATTGAGGGATCGCTGATTGGCACAGGGTTTCCATTCAAGCGGCTTGAGCATATGGACCCCTACCTTGCTATGTTCAAAGAAATTAGCAGTAAGGCTGCTGGCTTGCGCAGACCTGGAGCGGCCGCGATTGACCTTGCCTACGTCGCAGCGGGTCGTTATGACGCCTTTTTTGAACTTGGGCTTATGCCCTGGGATGCTGCTGCAGGCTCTCTACTTATTACCGAGGCTGGCGGCTTCGTGGGCAATTTTAAGGGCGACTCCGACTACCTTTTCTCTGAAAACATTGTGGCTGGAAGCCCTAAGGTGTTTGCCCAGATGGTTCAGCTTTTATCGAGCTACAAGCTACCTGCCTCCGACCTTGCCCAACGACTAAGGCCTGCTGGCCACTAAAACGCGTGGCTGCGAATCTCAACAGCCACACCCCTATGATGCAGCAGTACCTGCGCATCAAGGCAGACCATAGCGATGCCCTGCTCTTCTACCGAATGGGCGATTTCTACGAACTCTTTTACGACGATGCACTTGCTGCAGCCAAGATTCTTGGAATTACCGTAACCCGGCGCGGGCAAAGCGCAGGGGCCCCGGTTGTCATGGCGGGAGTTCCGGTTGTCTCTGCCGAAAACTATCTCGTCAAGCTCATTCAGGCGGGTGAATCGGTTGCGGTCTGCGAGCAGGTCGGAGACCCAGCAACCAGCAAAGGCCCGGTCGAACGCAAGGTGGTGCGAGTTATTACAGCAGGCACCCTGCATGAACAAAGCCTTCTTCCAGAGAAAGAAAGCGCATGGCTTGCTGCCGTCTCGGTCTCCGGGAAGGCAGTGGCGTGGCTTGATGTCTCAACAGGGGCCATTTATTTCAGCCTTTGTACTTCCCAAGACGCCTGGCTAGAGACGACACTTGCAACGATCCAGCCAGCCGAACTCTTAGTTGCTGAATCTGCGTCATTGCGCGACGACACGCTAAAAAGTCTTGTGAAAGTCAGGCTTCGCCAGCGGCCCGACTGGGATTTTGATGCAGACCAAGGCGAAGCAACACTGAAGACACGTCTGGGTGTTGCCTCATTAGCTGGCTTTGAGCTTACATCTGAAGCCACCGACAAAGCCTCTCAAGAGGTTTTGTCTTGTATGGCAGCGCTTATTCACTATGCGGAGCTTAGTCTGGGACAACCCTTGCAGTACCTCCAGGCACCCCGAAGGGAAGGCAGCCAGCAAAAACTTGAGATCGATACCGTGGCAAGGCGCACCCTTGAAATTACAACGCCATTGTTTTCAGAGGCCCAGGTCCAGACCCCAACGCTCTTCAGTGTCATGGACCGATGCAAGACTACCCCGGGAAGCCGGCAGCTGCGGCAGTGGCTAACGGCGCCACTGCTCGACAACGAAATACTCGTGGCCCGTCAAGCGGCCATTACTTGGCTTACACGGCAACTTCAGGCAACAAAGGCTATCTGCGAATTTCTTCGCAGCACGTCCGACCTTGCGAGGCTCTCCAGCCGGCTTGCCTTAAAGCAATCACGGCCCCGAGAGCTTCTTGCCATTGCCCAGTCATGCCAAGCCCTTCAGCCCATTGCAAAAGAGCTTCGTACCTCCACCCCACTTCTAGAATCTCTTGTAGTCTCGCTGGATCAAGCTGTCTTAGCATCAACTGCAGGCGAACTTCTTTCAAAACTTGTAGAAGAGCCCCCTGCGCTTGCGCGCGATGGAGGCGTATTTCGCGAAGGGGTTGATGGCCTGCTTGATGAGCTAAGAGGCCTTCGCCAAAACAGTGATCAGTTTCTGCTTGAGCTGGAGGCGCGAGAAAAAGCGGCAACAGGCATTCCAACATTAAAGGTTGGGTTTAATGCTGTGCATGGCTATTTCATTGAAATTTCCGCTGGCCAGACGGGTAAGGCTCCAAGTCATTACCAGCGCAGGCAGACCTTAAAAAATGCGGAACGTTTCATTACGCCCGAGTTAAAAGCCTTCGAAGAGAAGGCGCTCAGCGCCCAAGAGCGTGCCTTGGCACGTGAACGCCAGTTGTACGAGGAGTTGCTTGAGTCTCTTCAACCTATTGTAAGACCGCTTCAATCGGCTGCCGATGCACTTGCTCAAATTGACGTATTTCAATGCCTCGCAAGTTTTATTACCAACGAGCATTGGCAGATGCCATCGCTGTGCGATGAGGCGGAGATCGACATTCTTGACGGACGACACCCCATTCTTGCAGCGGGGCTAAAGGACTACACCCCCAATTCCATTCGTATGAACGCTGCGCAGCGGCTCTTTGTTATTACCGGTCCCAACATGGGGGGTAAGTCCACCTTTATGCGTCAGACTGCACTTCTTGTGATTCTTGCCCGTATTGGTGCACCCCTGCCCGCCCGTCGGGCACGTATCGGTGGTATCGACCGTATCTTTACCCGCATTGGTGCCGCCGATGATCTGGCTGGGGGTCGTTCAACGTTTATGGTGGAAATGACTGAGGCGGCTGTGATCTTGAATCGCGCGGGTCCGAAAAGCCTAGTTCTTATGGATGAAATTGGCCGAGGCACATCCACCTCTGACGGGCTTGCCCTTGCGTGGGCCATTGCAGATGAGTTGGCAAGTCGCAATACCTGCCTTTGTCTTTTTGCGACCCATTACTTTGAGCTGACTGCCCTCGCCAATGAACGACCCGAGGTGGTTAACCTGCATGTCTCCGCGGTGGAGCATAACGACCAGCTTGTCTTTCTTCATCAAATTCAATCCGGCCCCGCCAGCAAGAGCTTCGGGCTTCAAGTTGCAAAGCTTGCTGGCCTTCCCAGCCAGGTTATTCATAACGCTGTTGCCGCTCAGGCCATGTTCCAGCCCCACACCCCTGCGAAGCAAGGTGATG
>JAYNLI010000038.1:0-12168 GCA_038111655.1 Bordetella sp. | reverse complement strand
GATATATGCCTCGCGCCTATTTTATTAACCCAGAAAACGCCTCAATCGAGGAGGTGGACCTTAGTAATGAGCTTGAAACCATCAAGACACTCATCGGTCAGGAGAGCATTGATTCTGATGAGGTGGGTCGTGAAGGGGACCGGCTTTTTTTTGATGAGGCGTGTTTTATTCGGGCAAAGCCGGATGCTAAACGTTTTAAATTAGACACCCTTCCGCCAGTGGCCGGCAGCGGTGTTTTTGTGGGCTCTGCCGGGGATAGTAATACCCTTAGGGATCCTTCCGTTTCACTGGAGGCCTTAAGGGCGCGTGTGGTGTTTTCTTAGCCATGCCCAGCACGATTGAAGATTGAACATCGCTGAGTTCTAAAATGCTGGTTTCGTATGGTGCAGGCTAGCTCGGAACCCCTTGATGCTGTCTTTGCACCAGCATCACTCACCATCTTCAACACGCCGCTTGTTACACCGGTGTTACGTTTGGTTTCAAGACTTTGTTTGCGACTGCTCGGCTGGCGTCTTTTGGGGTCCATCGCGCCGCAGATGAAAAAGGCTGTCGTTATTGCGGCGCCCCACACCAGTAACTGGGATCTCCCTTACAGTCTTATGGCTGGATTCGGCCTGGGCCTGCAAGCGCACTGGCTTGGAAAGGCAAGCCTCTTTCGATTCCCTTTTGGGGGGGTGATGCGTTGGCTTGGGGGCATTGGTGTTGAGCGCAGTCGCCCTGGTCAGCTTGTGTCTGCGGCAGTTAATTGCTTTAAAGCAACCGAGGGACCCTTATTTTTGATGATTCCTCCGGAGGGCACAAGAAGCAAAGTGCGCGAATGGAAAACCGGGTTCTATTTCATTGCCCAGGGAGCTCAGGTTCCTATCATTCTGGCTTATATGGATCATGGAAAGAAAGAGGCGGGGCTAGGCCCCTGCCTTGAGATTACCGGCAACCTTGAGCAAGACATGGCAAGTGTCAAGGCCTTTTACGCTCCTATACGGGGGCTTCGACCGGATCAGTTTGACGCGGGGACCTAGACTCTTAACTAAAGCCCGTGTTGGATGCTTGGGCTACGCATGGTAACCAGTTCTTCGGCTGCAGTAGGATGAACCGCAAGAGTTGCATCAAAGGCGGCCTTCGTGACTTTCATTTGCATTGCCACGCCAAGCAGCTGAGACATTTCGCCAGTGTCGGGTCCAATGGCATGGAAGCCAACAATTTCATCGTTATCGCGATTGACAAGCAGTTTAAAAAAGGTGCGTGAGGCATGGCCTGATACCGTGGCCTTAAGCGGACGAAAGCTTGACTTATAAACGTCAAGCCTCGGGTAAAGAGCAAGAGCCTCTTCTTCGGTGAGCCCTACTGTTCCGAGCTCAGGTGTTGTAAATACCGCTGTAGGCACAAGGTTATGGTTGACCGTAATGGCCTTGCCTCCAAAGGTATTGTCTGCGAAAGCATGGCCTTCGCGAATCGCCATAGGCGTTAAATTGACTCGATTGGTTACATCACCAACCGCATAAATATTGGCCAGATTCGTCTGCGAGCTCTCGTTCACTGCAATGGCTCCGTCTTCGTTGAGCCGTATTCCAATTTGTTCAAGCCCAAGATTCTCGGTGTTGGGCTTGCGGCCAATGGCTTTAAGAACAACATCTGCGGAGAGGCTTGCGCCATTTTCAAGCTGCACCTGAAGCCCGTTAGGAGATTTTTCAATTTTGGTTATAACCTGCCGATGATGCATCGTCATGCCCGAATGCTTTAGTTCGTCATTCAGTTGCTGCCGTAACTCTTGGTCGAACCCACGTAAAACCAAATCGCTTCTGTAGACGAGATGGACCTCGGATCCAAGATGGTGAAGAACACAGGCCAACTCCAGAGCAATGTAGCCCGAACCCTGCACGACCACTCGTCGGGGTTGAGTGTCAAGCTTAAAAAAGTCGTTGGAATCGATACAAAGCTCATGACCAGGAATCGATGCGTCTGTAACCGGCTGCGCTCCTGTGGCAATGAGGATGGTCTTGCCAGATAGCCTTTCTTGTTCGTTAATAAAAACCGTATTGGCATCGAGCATTCGGGCATGACCTTCAAAGATCACCACGCCTGACTTTTCGAGGTTCTCACGGTAGACCTTTTCGAGTCGGTCGACTTCTCGGTCCCGGTTTCGTTTCAGTGTGCCCCAGTTGAGCGAAGGGGAATCTACAGTCCAACCGTAGCCTTTTGATTCTTGAAACTCAACAGCAAAACGACTGGCATAGACCATTAGCTTCTTCGGAACACAGCCTCGAATAACGCAGGTCCCTCCGAGACGGTACTCTTCGATAAGTGCAACCTTAGCTCCATAGCCTGCTGCAATGCGCGCGGCGCGAACGCCCCCCGAGCCACCGCCAATAACAATTAGGTCGTAGTTCAAACTGTTAATCTTTCTAAAGCCATTGTTATAAAGCCCTCTTCCTCGATGAGCTCAGCATGAGCGGTTGTTATTAACAAAGTGATGACTGTTGTCTTTTAAAGCGAAGCTGAGTTAAGGCCAACCCCAAGAATACCAAGATGATTCCGGGCCATGCTGCCGGGCTTATCGCCTCGCCTAACAGCAGGGCGGCCGAGCCCATTCCGAACACAGGGATAAGAAGTGTGAAGGGTGCAACCACAGGGGCTGGGTGACGCCGCAGCAGCCAGGCCCAGCCCCCGTAACCGAGCAGACTTGCACCAAGGGCATTGAAAAAAAGACTTCCCCAAAAAACGGTGTCACCGGCCAGCAACAGTTCTGCCGCTCGCTGCCACGGGGCGATGCCTTCTAGAACAAAAGACAGAGGAGCAAGCGACAGTGCCGACACAAGAGACGCCCATATCACCAGCGGGAGCGCAGAGACGGGCCCCATGGATTTTATGAATGTGTTGCCAATGCTCCAGCCCAGGGCCGCAAGCAGTGTGGCACCAAAGGCAAGGAGCGGCATGCTTTGTCCAAGGTCAAACCCAACCCAGGCAATGCCGCTGGCTCCAAGGCAGACACCAACAATCTGGCCCACTGTTGGCCTTACTTGGTGAATAAAAAGCGCGAGAAGAAGGGTAAAAAAGACCTGGCTTTGAACGACCAGTGATACGAGGCCGACAGGCATACCAAACCAGACCGCAAGAAAATTAAAGCCAAATTGCATGCTAAAGGCCGTAAGCCCGTAGCCAATTAGTAGTTGTAACGGTATTGCGGGCCGGGGGACAAAGAAAATAAAGGGCAGTGAGACAAGAAAAAAGCGCAAGGAGACAAAGGTGAGGGGGGTGACCTCATCGAGGACCCATCGCATGGTGACAAAGTTCGTTCCCCAAATTGCCATTACGCCAAGGGCAAGAAAAAGATGAGGAATAGGCATGGGTGAAGGGGCGCTGTGCGGGCTGAAAGCGCGATTATGCAGGGTCTTCCAGCAAGATCTTGCGGTAGTGATCAATCAGTTGCTGGTTGCCGATGCTTGGCGTTAGATTCTCTTGATAACTTTGTGTGGTCTCGTCCCAGGCTAGCATGGACTCGGTGGCGTAGTAGAGTCCAATACGCGCGTAATCGGCCTTGGCGGCAAACCGAGAATGTATAAGTCCTAGCAGGTCGAGCCCGAAAACCACCCCTTTGAGCAAAGCAATGGGAACGTTCCGAACCTTGACCTTGGCCTTCAAAATCGATTCCATCATGGCGACCTGGTCCTTGGGGCAAATGGCAGGACCAGGACCACCTACGATCAGCGTTTTATTCAGTCTCTCGGGCTGGCTTAAGCAGCCCACAATGAAGTCCGCGAGGTCGTCGTCTGAGATGGGTTTGCAAAAAGTAAGCCTACCGTTTCCAAATACGTAAAAGGGCCCGCCTTTCTTTACGCGCGTAAGCTGGCCGCTTAAGGACTTAAAGAAGGCAGTGGGTCGAACGATGCTGTAGTTGAGCCCCGAGACTTTTAACTGCTGCTCAAACTTTAACTTGGCATGCTGGAAGGCCAACCTAGGCTTTTGGACGCAGATGGCCGACAGAAGAATAAAACTGCGTACCCCACATTTGTTTGCAGCGGCCAGAAGATTGGCGTTGGCCTGATAGTCAACGGCCCAGGCGTCATCGGCTTGACCCGTGCGTGAAGCCATGCACGAGATGATTGTCTGCACGGGCTCACCCGTCTCACGGGTCTGTAAGGCCAGTGCCTGCTGACATCGGGCAGTATTGGAGACGTCGCCTCGTGAGAGTGGTCTGACGGTATGGCCAAGTTGAACCAGTCTTTTTAGGGTGGCTTTACCGATGGTCCCCGTGGCGCCCGCAAGTGCAATTACCATAGTGCTGACAAGCATAGCGGAGATAGGCAATGAATCGAGTGTTGCGCCAAGTTGGTCAGCGGCTTGCGGCGTTTCTAGTCAGACCGGTTGACCATAGCCAGGTCTCTCCGCCTTCAAGTTGTTTTCATTTGCGGGCCGCGCTTCAGCCCGGTGACGTTCTTTTGGTTGAAGGCTCTTCCCGAATCAGCATTGCAATTAAGTACTTGACGCAATCCACTTGGTCTCACGCGGCAATGTACGTGGGCGAGGAGGCCTTGCAAGGTCGGGTGCCTTTCGGGCATTGTTTTGTAGAGGCCGATGTTGTTGAAGGGGTTCGCACGGTTGGGTTTGAAGAGTTTGAGTCCTGCCATACGCGTATCTGTCGTGCCAAAGGACTTAGCGCGCAAGAATCTCAGGCGCTTGTGCAATTCGTCACCCGTCGCATTGGCAACCAGTACGACCTTCGAAACATTGTTGATCTTGCTCGCTATCTTTTGCCAACGCCACCTGTTCCAAGCCGGTTTCGGCGCCAGCTCTTGAGTCTGGGGAGTGGGGAGCCCACCAAGGCCATTTGTTCCTCGCTTATTGCCGAGGCCTTTGAGTCGGTGCGATTCCCTGTGATTGCAAACGCTCACGGTCCTGCAGTCTCGCCCAACGAGCAACGCGTGGCCTCAAGCCTTGGCTTGCAACTCTATAAGCCGGCGCATTCAAGCTTGGTGACGCCCCGTGATTTTGATGTTTCGCCTTATTTCGAAATTATTAAACCCACCCTTTTCTCGCAATTTAATCACCGCGACCTTGAATGGGTCTCTGACCAGGCGAAGCCCTGAAGGACGCATACAATGCCAAGCATGAGACCTGACACCCCTTGCATTGCTATTTGTTCAACGGCGCAGGGCGACGATATTTGTCGTGGCTGTGGCCGTACCTTCGATGAAATTAGTCGATGGATCTTTATGGACCAGGCCGAGCGCGATAAGGTCTGGGATCGTATTGAAGCCGAAGGTACAGCTCTTCGGTTTACAACCTACAAAGAGCGGGCATAAAAAAGGCCTCTTTTTTAGGGGAGGCCCACCTTTTTTTGCATCTTCAGAAGAGCCCCATGATCCCTTATGGGATCGTGGGGCCCGCTACAACTAGGCTTGAAGGTCGTATCGATCGGCATTCATCACCTTCACTCTGGCAGCAATCCTTGTGATAGTTGAAGGCTTTCAGTGGGTTGGTCTTCGTGTTGTGCTGGTGGGGAACGTCCAGGTTCAAGATATTGGGTTACCAGGCCATCTTATTCTTGGTTTTGGCTGGTGTTTCTCCGTACATGATGGGGTACTGTCCGATCGATTTGTTCACTTGTTTTTTTTCGTAAAGAGCTGATTTGATAGTTTACTTTCAATATAAAACGTAATTTAATTGTTTTTATTAAGTTAATAGACTGACCCGATCCATCAATGCGTCAGCGGAGGGCAATCTTTTTCGATCGCCGCAAGGGACCCCTAGCCCTAGGGTTTCGATTACACTCATCCGGTGACCATAGAAGACATTGCGAGAACCAAAAATCAACGGGATTGGAGAACTCCCTTGGTTGTTCTCTGGTCTGGCGCCCTGGTACTCCTTATTGCCCTAGGCCTTCGTCATGCCTTTGGTTTATTTCTGCAACCTATGAGTATCGACAATGGCTGGGGCAGGGAGGTTTTCGCGCTATCGATAGCCATACAAAATCTTATTTGGGGGGCGGCGCAGCCTTTTGTGGGTGCCATCTCAGATAAGAGAGGTGCTGGTCGAGTCATTTTTGCTGGTGCGCTTCTTTACGGCTCTGGTCTTTTCCTTATGGCGCAGGCGTCTTCCCCCGTGGACCTCTACTTGGCGGCAGGTCTGCTTATTGGACTCGGTTTGGCGGGCACCACGTTTCCAGTGGTTTTTGGGGTAATCAGCCGGTCTGTGCGTCCAGAAAAGCGAAGTGCTGCGCTCGGTCTGTCGGCTGCAATTGGCTCGTTCGGACAATTTGCGATGCTTCCAGGTGCGCTTCATCTCATTGATTATTCAGGCTGGAGGGCGGCACTTATGGTTATGTCTTTTGCGACGCTGGCCATGCTTCCTTTTGCCTTCGCGCTCCTCGAACGCCGCTCTTCCAACGTGAATGAGCATACTCCGAAAGTGCGAGTCCTTACCTCGAGAGAAGCCTTGTCCCAGGCTTTTGCTCACAGGGGATTCTGGCTTCTTTCGTTGGGATTCTTCGTTTGTGGGTTCCACGTTATTTTTATAGCAACGCATATTCCGGCTTACCTGGTTGATCAAGGTCTTGGTGCCTCGGTGGGCACGACGGTGTTAGCCTTGTTCGGCCTTTTTAATATTGCGGGTTCCTATCTTGCCGGATGGTTTGGAGGAACGTACTCGAAGCCTCGTCTGCTTGTTTTTATTTATTTGACCCGCAGCCTTGTTATTACAGCGTTTATTTTTCTTCCTTTGACAGACGTTTCCGCATACCTTTTTGGCGTCTTCATGGGGCTTCTTTGGCTAAGCACTGTTCCTCTAACCAATGGGACAGTTGCCTCCATTTTTGGAGTGGAGAATATGTCGATGGTTGGAGGTATCGTTTTTTTCTTCCACCAGGTGGGTGCCTTCTTGGGCGGCTGGCTGGGGGGTCGTTTGTTTGACCTTACAGGCTCTTATGAGTCAGTCTGGCTTATTTCAATTGGGCTTGGGTTGCTTGCGGCTGTTCTGAATTTTCCTATTAATGAAAAACCAGCGTCTCGCGACCCCCATCCAGCCCTTTCGTAGCCACTGGGCAGGGGTACCCCTTATCAGATTTGTTGCGATTGCTTTGTCTGTTCTCTTGCTGGCTTTCGTCTTTCAAGGCTACTTGACTGCCGAGTTTTCCATGCTCCTTCTTGGCGTGAGTTGGTGCTAGCCGCCTCTTGAGAGGCCTTATGATGCGCTTTCTTCTTCCTAGGCGGCTTTGAGGAAGGCGCTGTCGGATGGCTACCTAGTTTCGGTACCCTTAGAGATGTTTTAGGCGAGCCGGTCAACCGCGTCTGGGTGAGTCTTTCGATATCTCTTAAAAGTCCTCGCTCCGAGTTGTCGCAAAGTGAGATAGCCACGCCACTCTTACCTGCTCGTCCAGTGCGTCCTATGCGATGCACGTAAGATTCCGCAATGGTAGGCATGTCGAAGTTGACCACATGTGAGACCTCCTCGACGTCCAGACCACGGGCCGCCACATCTGTGGCAACAAGAATTTTGCGTGCGCCAGATTTGAACTGCGCAAGTGCCTTGTTGCGTTGCCCTTGGGTCTTGTCGCCATGTAAGCCAACCGACTGAAGTCCCGCTAAGTTCAAGGCCCTCTCTAGTTTATCGGTGCCGCGCTTGGTGCGCGTGAAGACAATAGCTCGTTCAACCTCGCGCTGGGCAAGCAGTTCAATAAGACGCTCACCCTTGTCAGATTGATTAATAAGGATAACCTCTTGGCGAATATTATCTGCGGGCTTAGAGACTGACGAAACAGAGATCTGCTCGGGGTTCACCATAAAGGCTTGCGCCAAGGCCCGAATAGGCTTTGGCATTGTGGCGGAAAGCAAGAGCGTCTGTCGCTTTGAAGAGGTTTTTCGCATGATCTCTTCGATGGCTGGAATGAAGCCCATGTCGAGCATCTGGTCGGCTTCATCGAGAACGATTTGACTCGTCTGATCAAGTCGAGCACGACCCGATCGCATGTGGTCAAGAAGTCGGCCCGGTGTGGCGACAACAATGTCGAGGCCTGCAGCTAGTGCACGAATCTGCGGCGTAGGGTTGGCGCCGCCCACCACAAGACCCACACGAGGTTTCATGAATTTTCCATAGTCACGAATGCTGTCTGCAATTTGTTGCGCAAGCTCACGGGTTGGCGCGAGAATAAGCGTTGTGAAAGCGCGGCTACCCGCTTTCGAACTCGCGATACGGTTGAGTTTTTGGGCCGCCAGTTGATTAAGAATGGGAAGAACAAACGCGGCGGTTTTCCCGGTTCCGGTTTGGGCAATACCAATAACGTCATGGCCAGCAATCATCTTGGGAATGACTTGGGCTTGAATGGGAGTTGGCTTCTCATAGCCAAGGCTGAAAACAGCGCGCAACAAAGGTTCAGCAAGCCCGAGTTCAATAAACGAGGACATAAAATCTTTCAAAATGGCAGCCCAAGGACGCGCAGCAAAACGTCTGCACGACTTAAAAGACTACGGGTTATGTAGGCGCAAAAAACACCGCGACGATTGCGGTCGGCCAGGCAACAATGAAAGACTTTGAGATCTCTGTCAGAGAAGGGGTTGGCTACACGCAACCATTATCATACTAGAATTTCTTTTGGAGCAATAAGAGTTTGTGAGGGCTTGTCGGGTTCGTTCTCGGTTGCTGGGTCGTTGGGCTGAAGCGCATCAGTGGAATCCGATTCGTTTAAGGCATGAAGAGAAGCCTCATGTTGCTGCTGTTGCTCTTGAATTCTTGCTTTTTTGACCTGTTTACGACGCTCTTTCTCTTCTTCTTCAAACGCCTTGTGCTTTGCACTTAACTCAAAGTCTCGTCTAAGCTTTAGAAGAAAGAAGCTTAGAAGTGCAAAGTTAGCAAGCCAGACTGTAGGAATAAGCCAGTTCACGGAAACGTCACGAAAAATTTACAAGTAGGAGATAACTGAATTATGCCCTGTGAATTTGATGCATTTGTTTTTGATGCCTACGGTACCTTATTTGATGTGTATTCTGTGAAGGTGAGTGCGGAGCGTCTCTACCCTGGACAAGGCGACGCCCTAGCCAAACTCTGGCGTGACAAACAGGTGGAGTACACCCGGCTCATATCGTTAGCAGACCCATCGGCCCTTCATGGAAGTCGCCACTACATTTCTTTTTGGGAAGTGACCCAGCGTGCACTGGACTATAGCCTTCGCGCGCTTGGCTTGGATGCATCGCAGGCAAACCAAGATCTTTTGATGGCGGAGTACGAAAAACTCTCTGCTTTTCCTGAAGTCTCTTCTGTGCTCGCCCAGCTGAAGGACGAAGGCCATCAACTTGCCATTCTTTCAAACGGTAATCAGAGCATGCTTAATAGGGCCGTGGAGTCGGCTGGGCTTGTGTCTTTAATTGATCGTGTTCTTGGGGTGGATGAGCTGCGTCAGTTCAAGATCATGCCCATGGTCTACGACCTTATTTTTCAAGGTGCGGACCTTTCCAAAGACAAGGTTTTGTTTGTCTCAAGCAACGGCTGGGATGTTCTAGGTGCGAACTGGTACGGCCTGAACACCTTTTGGGTGAATCGTCAGGGCCTGCCCTTTGAGACACTCGGGCCTGGACCAAAGTATACGGGTAGAGACTTAGGTGGTTTATTAGCGATTGGCGCAAGTGAAGGGCGAGGCTAATATAACAAGCAAGCGAAGGCTCGGCCCCTAGCCGCTGATTTCCAGGAACTGATGGGCCGATAACTCTTGATACAAGGGGCTTATTGCTAAAAGCCTTTCGTGGCTGTCAATGGCAAGGCATTCCCCCTGGTCAAGCACTGCAATTTGTGTGGCACGGCGCACAGTTGCCAGTCGGTGGGCAACAACTAAGCCCGCGCGTGAAGGCAACCACTGGGCAAGTGCCGTTTGCACCGCGCGCTCTGAAAGGCTGTCCAGTGCGGATGTGGCTTCATCTAGCAAAAGAATGGGGGGGTTACGCAAAATGGCTCTGGCAATTGCGATGCGCTGACGTTGTCCCCCTGACAGTCGGACCCCTCGTTCCCCAAGAAAGCTTTCGTAGCCTTGTGTGAGTGAAAGAATAAAGTCATGGGCATGCGCGGCCCTTGCTGCCTCTTCAACCTGGGTATCGCTTGCTTCAAGAAGTCCGTAACGAATGTTTTCTCGGGCATTGGCCGAGAAGACGACCGGGTCCTGTGCCACGAGGCCCATGGAGGCCCGAGCGGCTAAGAGGCCCCAGTCCGAGAGTGGCCGGCCGTTGATGCGAATGGCTCCTCGCTGCGGACCATAGAAGCCAAGCATAAGCGCAAGAATAGTGGACTTGCCTGCACCGGAGGGCCCTACCAAGGCAAGCGTCTCGCCTGAGCGTAGCTGAAACGACAAACCTTTGATCGCCCAGTGATCGGGTCGAGACGGGTAGGCGAACCAGACGTCTTCGAACTCGATGGTAACCGGCGCTTCGATGGCCGCTGGTCCATTCGATCTGCTCGGTGAGGTAGCCAGCTCGCCGTGCGTGTCCGTTTCCTGCATCAGGCCAATAAGCCGTTCCGTAGCGCCTGCGGCGCGTTGCAGGTCACCAAAGACTTCAGCCAGTGCCGCGATCGACCCTGCGGTTAGCATGGCATACAAAACAAACTGCGCAAGCTGACCGGCCGACATAGTGTCTGCTAAAACCTCGCGCGCGCCAAGCCATAAAACAAAAACAATGACCGCAAAGGCAAGAATAATGGCGACTGCTGTAAGCCAGGAGCGCATGCGATTACGGCGTGTTGCAACCGAGAAGGCTTGTTCGACGGTGTTCGTGTAGCGCCCAGACTCGTAGTCTTCGCGGCCAAGAGCCTGTACGGTGGTCATAGCGTTAAGTACTTCGCCCGCAAGCGCACTGGTGTCGGCGACCTTGTCTTGGCTATCTTTCGAAGCCTTTCGCACGGTTCGGCCCAGGGTAAGAATGGGGAAAATCACCATAACCAGTAGGCCCAACATAAGTCCCGCAAGCCAGGCACTGGTAAGCAGCATCATGATCATGCCGCCTAGGAAAAGAACCAGGCTTCGCAGCGAAAGCGAGATGCTTGTTCCTACCAGCGTCTGAACCAGAGTGGTGTCTGCGGTGAGTCGTGAGAGCACCTCGCCGGTTTGCAGGGTTTCAAAATATTGGGGTGGCCGCTTAAGCACATGCCGGTAAACCTTCGAGCGCAGATCGGCCACGACCCGCTCGCCAAGCCATGACATAAAGTAGAACCGCAAGGCGGTGGCGGTGGCAAGAACAACCGAGACCCCTAATAGAAGTCCAAAAACCTGGGCTAGGTCGTTCCTGGATAAAAGGGCCTGATCAATTAACTGTCGAAAGACAAGTGGAACGGAGAGCGTAGCGGCCGCAGCGAGAATCAGGAAGCCAAACGCGGCAAGCCATCGGCCTTTGTAACTTGCAGCCATTTGAAGAATAGGCCTTAGTTGTCTGAAGGCAGAGGCACTGCGTGTCGGAGGGGAAACCTTGGTTTGGGAGGGCATAATAAGTTTAAGTTGGAGTTAATCAATAAGGAGTGACGTGTGGCGGAACTAATTCTGGGTCTTGTTCTGTTTTTAGGAATGCATGCCCTGCGTGTCTTCGCAGAGGGCACTCGCGAGAAATTGATTGGTTCTATGGGCCCGTTTGTTTACAAGGCTTTCTACAGCATTGTCTCGATTATTGGGCTTTTGCTTATTGTCTCAGGCTATTCGGCCGCGCGCATTGAACCTATTGTTATCTACACACCGCCCTCGGGCATGGCTCATGCAGTCTCACTTTTAACGCTTATTGCGCTCGTTCTTTTGGCTGCGGCCTACATTCCCGGTAATGCCATTCTTCGTAAGCTTAAACATCCCATGACACTTGCGGTCAAGGTCTGGGCCTTCGCGCATCTGCTCTCGAATGGCACTCTCGCCGATCTGCTGTTTTTTGGCGGCTTTCTTGCTTGGTCGGTACTTGTTTATCGGTCCGCTCGTCGTCGTGAGCCCGTGGAGAATCCCGGCCTTAGTAACTTGCCGGCGGTAATTGCCTCTCGGCCACCGTCCATGCTGGCAAGCCTTCTTACCTTAGTTATTGGCATTGGTGCCTGGGCCTGGTTCGCCTTTGAGGGTCATGCCTTGCTTATTGGCGTTGCGCCGTTCGGAGTGATGTAAACTCTCTTTTAGTGGCGAATTAGCTCAGTTGGTTAGAGCGACGGAATCATAATCCGCAGGTCCGG
>JAYNLI010000037.1:0-13424 GCA_038111655.1 Bordetella sp. | reverse complement strand
GGGAATAGCCGTCTCACCAAGATTAGTCAGCGTTGACGACGCTTTGGCGGATAAACGGGTTCCAGTCCTTCCGGCCTTGTTTTAAAACGACGATGAGCCCACAAGTATTGATCGGGAGCCTCCAATATACGGGCCTCGATAAAGGAATGAATTCTTGCAAGACCCTGCTCAAGACTCTCCTCCTTGGGAAATGCTAAAGGCTCGTAGAACCTTGCGCAATAACCGTTGGGGGTAAGTAAGGTCACCATGGGAAGAACCGTTGCATTCGTAAGGTGAGCAAGTCGAATGATGCTGGGCTGGGTGGCAGAAGGCACACCGAAGAAGGGGACAAACTCAGCCCCTCGTCGGCCAAGATCCATATCGGGTGAGAAATGGGCCGTTACACCACGCTTTAGGGCTCTAACCAGCTGTCCAATTCCATCGCGCCGAGAGATAAGCAAGGGCTGATTAAATCGGCTTCGCCCCTTATAGATCCATGCGTCAATCGCCGGAAATGCCTGATTAGAATAAAGACAGGCAAGCTGGTCTTCAAGCTGCAGCCGAGCCCCCCCAGCGTCAAGTCCAACGAAGTGGGGCGCAAAGACAATCACAGGACGCCCCTCCTCAATGAAGCCGACCTTAGCTTTCTCAAATAATTCTAGATTTTCTAATTTAACAAGCTGTTTTAATTTATCTTTATCAACTCGCCAAAGCTCAAATAAATCGAAGAACGCCCGGGTTACATTCCTGAAGAAGCGGCGAGATAAGGCCAGTCTCTGAGCCTGGGTAAGTCCCGGGAAACAAAGCGAAAGGTTGCGTGCAACAACCAATCGCCTTGGTGACGCCAGCCAGTAAAGCAGTACCCCCAGGGGCGCCGAGAAGGCCTGTTGAACACTGCGAGGCAAATACGAATAAAGGCGCCCAAACACAAGGGCTCCTTTCACCACCGAATTAATAAGTGAACGCGACATTGAAGACGGCTAGCCGATGACCGTAGGGTATGATCGAGCGACCCTTTTCAGAACGAACGATGATTCACCCTCTTGCCCAAGTTTCCCCCGACTCCTCATTGGCTGACGATGTAAGGGTTGATGCCTTTGCCGTCGTTGGCCCCAACGTTAAAATTGGCAAAGGCAGTTGGGTCGCTTCGCATGCCGTTATTGCCGGCCCTTGCACCATTGGCGAACACTGCCAAATTTACCCTTTCGTCAGCCTTGGCCAGCCACCCCAAGACCTTAGTTACAAAAGCGAGCCCACAGAGCTTGTCATTGGCAATCACAACATCATTCGAGAATCGGCCACACTTCATCGTGGAACGCTGCGGGGTGGCGGTGTGACCCGAGTTGGTGACCATAACCTCATTATGGCGTATTGCCATATTGCCCACGACTGCAAAATTGGAAACGGCGTCATCTTTGCGAACAATGCATCACTCGCTGGCCATGTTCACATTGAAGATGGCGTGACACTTGGCGGGTTCACGCTGGTGCATCAGTTCTGCCGCGTTGGGACGTATGGCTATACAAGCATGGGAGCCGCACTGAATCGTGATCTCACGCCTTTTACTTTAGCAACCGGTAACTACGCACGGGCCATTGGTATTAATAAAGTAGGCTTGCAGCGCAGGGGAATAGACAGCCAAGTCATTCAAGGGCTTGAAAGGGCCTTTCGCCTTCTTGTGCACCGACGTGGTCACCGCCCCGATGAGGCTGAGCTTATTGAACTACGCAGTCGGCATGCCGAGATTGATCTTTTCATCAGATTTATCGAAGAAAGCAAACGCGGCATTATTCGGACGGGCCGTGCGGCGGCGGAATGAATTCAAGCGCCCAATCTGCCAAACGATCTGAGGCGCCGCCCTCCCCTAGGCTATCTTTCACCTCGGCTAAAGCCTGAATCAAGGACTGTCGATAGGGCTGATCGAACAATAGGCGCTGCGTCTCGTCGTATAAAGCCTGCTGTGTTAATGCAGACTGTATAAGCTCCTGAGCAATTCGGCGACCGGCCACAATGTTTACCAATGCAACATCTTTAACGTGTACAAAGAGCCGAAGAATGACATGACTAAGCCAAGAAAGCCTGTAAACGACGACCATTGGAATTTTTAATAGCCCCGCCTCAAGGGTTACGGTTCCCGATGCCACCACAAGCGCATCACAGCTTGCCATTAAATCGACCGACCGCCCTTTTACCCAACGAAGACCTGGATATCGAACAGACTGTTCTGACTCATCAATCGCAAGGCCATCCGCAATCGAGACCACCGGCTGAACGCCCTTGGCAAGCATCTGCTGAGCCAGCGCAATGAGCGTTGGCATGTGACGACGCCACTCCGACTCTCTTGAACCAGGGAAAAGACCCAGAATAGGTTTGTCATTTGCAAGGCCGAAGGACTCCCGAAGCTTCTTCACCGGGGCTGAGGGTATGACATCATCCACCAAGGGGTTTCCTACAAACCTTACGGGGATCGCCACCGCCTCGTAGTAAGAAACCTCAAAAGGAAATAAGACGGCCATACCGTCAATGCGGCCCACCATTCGGTGAATTCGACTGGGACGCCAGGCCCAAAGCTGAGGGCTTACATAAAACAGAACCTTTAAGCCGATGGACTTCGCATAGTCGGCAAGCCGAAGATTAAACTCGGCGTAATCAACAAGGACAAGAAGGTCGGGGCGCTCACGCGCAAGCATGCGTTTCATGCCCTCAAGGACGGATCGAAGCCGCCGGTAGTGCCAAAGCGCCTCTAAGATACCCACTACCGATAAGCCTGCAAAATCTTGTTCGATGCGCACGCCCACAGACGCCATGGCTGCCCCACCCATGCCAAAGAACTGAATGCCGGCTGACTTCCTTTGAATGGATCGAACAAGGTCGGCGGCCAGGCGATCCCCCGAGGCCTCCCCGGCTACAAGCGCAATCTTAGGACCGAAGGGCATCCCGAACCGCTGTTGCCACCTCGTCCACCTGATCGTTGGTCATTTCGGGATAGATCGGTAATGACAGGCAACGTTGACTTACCGACTCTGTGATGGGCAGGCTGACGGAGGCATAGTGCCCGCCAAAGGCCTTTTGGCGATGCAGAGGCACAGGGTAATACACCGCACTGGCAATCTTCTTCTCACTTAAGAAGGCGGAGATCTTCTCGCGACGGTCGGTCAGAATGGTGTACTGGTGAAAGACATGGCGACCGATACCATCTTCAAAAGGGGTTGTAACGGGTAGCCCCTGCAGCATCTCGTTGTAGCGGTGGGCAACCCGCCGTCGCTCGGTATTAAACCGTTCGATATGTTGCAGCTTCACCCGAAGAATAGCCGCCTGAAGCTCGTCAAGCCGGCTGTTGTAGCCAATTACATCGTGGTAGTAGCGCACATGGCTACCATGGTTACGCAAGGACAGCAGCTCTTGCTTATGAGCATCTGTGAGTGTAGTAATAGCACCTCCATCACCATAGCCCCCCAGGTTTTTACTTGGGAAGAAACTAAAGCAGCCCATGACGCCAAAGCCACCAGTGGGCTTACCTCCCACCGTTGCGCCAAACGACTGGGCGCAGTCTTCAATGAGATAAATATTGTTCTTGCAGCAGGCCTCCATGAGCCCATGAACATCGGCAGGCTGCCCAAACAAATGCACAGCAATGACGGCCTTTGTCTGAGGTGTAATCGCCGCCCGCATCTGATTAAGGTCCAGGTTAAAGGTTCTGGCATCAATATCCACAAATACAGGCGTTGCACCGACATAGGCAATGGCTTCGGCCGTTGCAATAAAGGTAAAGGGCGTCGTAATAACCTCATCGCCTGGGCCAATGCCCAAAGCCGCAAGTGCCAGATGCAAGGCATCGGTGCCCGAAGCGCAGCTAACAACATGGGGAACCTCTAAGCTTTGGCTTATCTCTTCTTCAAGCTGCTTAACGTTGGGCCCAAGAATAAACTGAGTGGCATCCAGGGCGTCAAGAACCGCCTTATCAATATCCGCCTTTAGCGAGTGGTACTGCGTACGCAGGTCAACCATGGGTATCAAGATAAACAGTCCTTTTAAAGTGAACGGCCAAGAGGCTGGTCGAGACTGGTAGGCCCCTGGTGAACCAGCTCGGTAATACGAATTGCAGTTTCAAGCGCGCGTTGCCCGTCAAGGCCCGAGACGATGATGGGGCCTTCGCCTCGCACGGCTGCTACAAAGGCCTGGATTTCCGTGAGCAAGGCATCGGCCGCCTCAAACGAGGTTTCCTCGCTCACAATTTCCGGAATACCAGGGTAGAGCTCACGTTCTCCCCGGCGATGAAGACCAAAACGCCGCTCCTGAAAGTCAATGGTCAGGTAGGACTGGTGAGCAAAGATACGCATCTTGCGCTCGGTCTTGTGGCTAACCCGGCTTGAGGTTACATTGGCCACACAGCCGTTGGCAAACTCAAGCCGTGCATTCGCGATGTCGATGGTCTCCGACAAAATTTTTGCACCGCTTGCTGAGATACGGGCAATGTCGTAACCCACCATATTTAAAATGATATCTACATCGTGAATCATGAGGTCAAGCACGACATTTACATCGGCTCCGCGAGGCTTATAAGGGGCAAGCCGATGCGATTCGATGAACAGGGGCGAAATAGACTGGCGGGTGACCGCCATAAGCGCGGGGTTAAACCGCTCGAGATGCCCGATCTGAAGCACCGCTCCAGTTCTCTGTGCAATGGCATTAAGCTCCTGGGCCTCTTCAACGGTTACCGTCATGGGCTTTTCTAACAGAACGTGAATACCACGCTCAAGGAAGGGCTTGGCTGTTGAAAAGTGCAACTGGGTGGGTACCACCACACTAATAAGGTCCACCTGCTCAAACAAGTCCTCTGCCTGTGTCAGTGCCTGACAACCCTGAAATTCGTTCGCAACCGCCCGGGCACGATCAGCATCCGCATCCACAACGGCCATAAGGCTGACGCCCGGAAGCTGGGCGTACTTTTGAGCATGAAACCGCCCAAGGTAACCCACACCGACAACCGCTGCACCTAAAGGTTTGGTCATGGGGCTAGCGATTTTGGCTCGTCAGGAACTTCATAGTTACCATCGTTAGATGGTAACTGAAACAAGTCCCTACCCTCGGTTCACTGACGAGTACTGGATGGACCAGGCGCTCGAACTGGCAAGACAGGCCTGGGCCAATGACGAGGTCCCGGTGGGGGCTGTGGTTGTAAAGAACGACGTTCTTCTTGGCCAAGGCTCAAACCGGCCCATTGGGCTGTCAGACCCCACCGGCCATGCCGAGATCATCGCTTTGCGACAGGCCGCCCAGACGCTGGGTAATTACCGTCTTCCTGGCTGCAGGCTCTACGTAACGCTAGAGCCCTGCCTAATGTGCTCGGGCGCCATTTTCCATGCTCGGCTGGATGAGATCATTTTTGGTGCATCCGATCCCAAAACCGGTGCAGCCGGCGGTGCGCTGAATGTCTACATGCTTCAAGGCATCAATCACCAAACGACTGCACGCGGAGGGGTTCTTGCAGAGACCTCCTCCGCGCTTCTAAAAAAGTTCTTTGCCGACCGCCGACGGCGTGAGGACTGATGCAGAATACGGTTTTTGATAGGAGACACACCATGAAAAATCAGCTTCGAACTGCCTTGGTGGGGCTTGCAGTTTCCGCCCTGTTCTCAAGCACTGCCTTATGGGCTCAAACCGTGGTTCGTATTGGCCACGTTGCCCCCATGACCGGTGGTATTGCTCACCTTGGAAAAGATAACGAGAACGGCGCCAAACTTGCCATCGCCGACCTGAATAAGGCAGGCCTCACCATTGGCGGCCAAAAGATTAAGTTTGAGCTGCTCTCCGAGGACGACGCGGCCGACCCTAAGCAGGGAACCGCTGCCGCTCAAAAGCTGGTTGACGCCAAAGTCGCGGGCGTTATTGGCCACTTAAACTCGGGTACCACCATCCCCGCATCGACCCTCTACAACAGAGCGGGTATCCCACAAATTTCACCCTCAGCCACAAACCCCCGTTACACCCTTCAGGGCTATAAGACCGCCTTTCGAGTGGTAGCTAACGACGGTCAGCTGGGTGGCACATTGGGCCGCTATGCGGTGAATGAACTGAAAGGTAAATCCATTGCCATTATTGATGACCGTACCGCCTACGGTCAGGGCGTTGCCGACGAATTCGCCAAGGGCGCGCAAGCCGCGGGTGGCAAAGTTGTTACGCGCCAGTACACCACCGACAAGGCCACCGACTTCAGCGCCATTCTCACCACCATTCGTGGCCGTAAGCCTGATGTCGTCTTTTTCGGTGGCATGGACGCCGTGGGCGGCCCGATGCTTCGCCAAATGAAACAACTTGGTATTGACGCCAAGTTCATGGGCGGTGATGGCATTTGCACGAGCGAACTACCCAAGCTTGCAGGTGATGCGGTCGGTAATGCCAAGGTCTTCTGCGCCGAGGCTGGTGGTGTGGTGGGCAAGTTTGAAAAGAAAATGGCTGACTTCCGCACCCGGTTTAAAGCAGAGACAGGTGAAGAAGTGAAGCTTTATGCGCCTTATGTTTATGACGCCACAATGGTGATGGTGGAAGCCATGAAAAAGGCGAACTCCACCGACCCCAAGGCTTATCTTGCAGAACTCGCCAAAATTAATTACGAAGGCGTCACAGGCCCCATTGCCTTTGATAAGAACGGCGATATTGTGAATGGAACGCTGACGCTATTCACCTACAAAGGACCCAAGCGCGAGCTTGTGAAGGTTATTCAGTAAAGCTTTATAAAAACGTCTCTGATTAGGGCTCGTCGGTGCTGCGCCCTCGCCTTAATCAGAGATGCACCTACTCTTCTCCCAAATAAGCTTCGCGCACCTGCTCACTCTTCAAAAGGTCCTCACCCGAGCCCTGCAAGGTCAGTTGGCCCGACTCTAAGACCAAACCAAGGCTTGCAATTTCCAGCGCCATTCGTGCGTTCTGCTCCACTAACAAAACCGTCGTTCCGGCCGCCGCAATGGCCCGAACCTTGTCAAAAACTTGATCGACAAGAATGGGCGATAAGCCCATAGAAGGCTCATCAAGCAAAAGCAAGCGCGGTCGACCCATAAGCGCACGTGCAATGGCAAGCATCTGCTGCTCCCCCCCCGAGAGCGTTCCCGCAAGCTGGGTTAGCCGCTCACGAAGCCGGGGGAAGCTTTCAAGCTGGGCCTCCAAAGCTGCCTGAAGGTCTGCCTTCGGCGTACTGCTTCCGACACTTTCCTCTCGGCAATAAGCGCCAAGCCTAAGATTCTCGAGCACGGTCATACGCCGAAAGACGCCTCGTCCTTCGGGCACAAGAATAAGGCCACGCGCGGGCAGATCTGCCGCTGAACTCTGAGTGATATTAACTCCATCGTAAAGAATCTGGCCCGACGCTTTTTTTGTGAGCCCACAAAGGGCCCGGAGAATAGAGGTTTTACCGGCACCGTTCGCACCAATTAAAGCAACAAGGCTCTGGTGGGGAACATCGAAAGAAACTTGCCTTACAGCCTGAATACCACCATAGGCCACCGAGAGTCTCGATACCGACAACAGGGCCGAACTGCTTAAGTTCATGTCTGCGCCTCATTGGCTGCCGCCCGCCCAAGATAAGCCTCAATGACCGCTGGGTCTTGCCGAACCTGCTGCGGCAAGCCCGATGCAATCACGCGTCCGTAATCAAGCACACTGACACGATCACATAGGCCCATCACCAGCTTCACGTCATGCTCAATAATAAGAATGGTCTTACCATCTTCACGAATACGCTTCAGCAGCTCGCGCAGGCCGTTC
Source organism: Bordetella sp. (assembly GCA_038111655.1). GTDB lineage: Bacteria > Pseudomonadota > Gammaproteobacteria > Burkholderiales > Burkholderiaceae_A > Hahnella. The sequence continues at coordinate 5,684 of JAYNLI010000037.1, read as the reverse complement.
TTCTCGGTGGCATTCATACCTGCAGCAGGCTCGTCCAGCGCCAAAAGCCGAGGCTCGGTAGCTAACGCTCGTGCAATTTCAAGCCTGCGCTGATCGCCATACGGAAGTGTTGCTGCCATGGCCGAAGCACGATTGGCTAGGCCCACATAGTCAAGTAAATAAAGGGCTTGGTCACGAATGCCCTGCTCAATCTCACGAAAGCCCGAGGTGCGAAAAATAGCACCCAATACACCGGCATGAAGCCCCTGGGTTCTGCAATGACACCCAACCATGACATTCTCAAGCACGGTCATTTCAGGAAAGAGCCGAATGTTTTGAAAGGTGCGCGCAATGCCCGCCTCCACCACACTGTGAATGGAAAAGGGGGAATACGCTTCGCTTGCAAGAGCGAATGTCCCTCGGTCAGGCTGATAAAGCCCAGTAATAACATTGAAGAAGGTTGTCTTGCCTGCTCCATTCGGACCAATAAGCCCGTAGATCTCACCCGAGTTAATCTCGATTGATACGTCACAAAGCGCCTGCAAGCCGCCAAAAGACTTTGAGGCACCGTTCACGCAGAGCAGACAGGTTGAGCTCGCTGAACTAGACACGCTTTTTCCCAAGTAGCCCATGCGGCCTATAAAGCATCATGACCACCATGGCCAGGCCAAACATAAGCATGCGAATGGCTTCCGGCGCAATGTACTCCTGACCAAAAAGAAACTCTTGAATGGGTTTGGCCGTTAGGCGCAGGACTTCTGGAATGGCGTATAAGAGAACGGCCCCGAGCACCACACCGGCAATATTACCCATGCCCCCAAGCACCACCATGGCAACAATGACAATACTTTCCATCAGCACAAAACTTTCAGGCGAGACAAAACCTTGAAAGGCCGAGAACATAGCCCCAGAGACACCACCAAAGCTTGCACCCATGGCAAACGCAAGTAACTTAATGTTGCGTGCATTAATGCCCATGGCCTTAGCTGCGACCTCGTCTTCACGAATAGCCATCCATGCTCGACCAATACGCGAATCCTCAAGACGAACGCAAGCAAGAATTATAAAAACTGTTAAAACTAGAAATAAATAGTAATACAGATGAACGGAAGGCAAGGTAAGCCCACCGAGCATCAAGTCATCGCCCAGGCTATGCCCAGCCATTTGAATGGGATCGATTCGGCTAATACCTTGTGGCCCATTTGTAAGGTTGATGGGCGCATTTAAGTTATTCAGAAAAATTCGAATAATCTCGCCAAAGCCAAGCGTCACAATGGCCAAGTAGTCGCCACGCAGTCGTAACACAGGAAATCCAAGTAAAACCCCAAAGAGCGCTGCGAGTGCAGCCGACAAAGGGACGACAAGCCATATTGAACTGTGCAGACCATCCGGAAAGGTCTGACGAATCCATTCAAACTGTTCGTACAAATGCGGGGAGGCTAAAAGCGCATACATGTAGGCACCCACCGCATAGAAGGCCACATAACCAAGGTCAAGCAGACCCGCATAGCCCACAACAATGTTTAGGCCCAAAGCCAACATAATGTAGAGCAGTGCAAAAGCCAGTATGCGTATCCAGGCGTTACCAAACTGTCCTGCAAAAAACGGAAGCGCAATCAGCGCAAGGCCAATCAATACGGTTGCAGCAACCGCCCTTTGCCTTTGACTAAGCCCTGTCAGCAACCCGCTCTCCTAATAGGCCCGACGGACGGAAAAGAAGAACTAAGATAAGTACGGCAAAAGCAAAAATGTCTTGGTAGTGACTGCCTAAAAAGCCACCCGTAATGTCGCCAATATATCCAGCCCCAAGGCTCTCGATAATGCCAAGTAAAAGCCCTCCAAGAACCGCGCCTGGCACGTTGCCAATGCCCCCCAAGACGGCGGCGGTAAACGCCTTCAAGCCTGGAATAAAGCCCATAGTGAAGTGGACGATGTTGTAGTTCATAGCCACCAAAAGCCCTGCAACAGCTGCTAAAGCCGCGCCAATCATGAAGGTGAGAGCAATGATGCGGTCGGGGTTAATTCCCACAAGCATGGCTATCGAAGGGCTCTCGGATACGGCACGCATGGCGCGGCCTAACCGGCTGTATTGAATAAGCAGCACCAAGGCCACCATAAGAACTGCTGAAACACCCAGAATGAGCAATTGCTTAGGTGCAATGAAGGCACCCTGCCATTCAATAGGCGTTGTCGGCAATAGATCAGGGAAGACCATGGGGTTAGGACCCCAGACCAGCATGGCGACGGTCTGCAGAACAATGGACAAACCTATTGCTGTAATAAGCGGCGCTAGCCTGGGTGCATTGCGCAGAGGTCGATAGGCAAGTCGCTCGATGGTGGCCGACAGAGCCATGCAGGCAGGAATGGCCGTTAGAAGCGCAAGCAGCATCATGGCCCAGGGCGCCATACCCGGAAAGAACGTTTGCAGCAGGCTCACCACGGTAAGACTAACCATGGCACCCACCATTAAAACCTCACCATGGGTGAAGTTAATAAGCTGCAAAATGCCATACACCATGGTGTAACCCAGGGCTACCAAAGCATAGACACTTCCTAAAACAAGCCCATTAATGATCTGCTGAAGGAAGATGTCCATGGTCTAAGGCGAATGCCGAAGTTAAATTGCCACTTCGACTAGCTGCCGGGGCTCTTCATTGCAGAAAGCCCCTGCCAGGTCTCAACGACCGTATCGGGGTTGAGTGAAATGGACTGTATTCCCTCCTGCATAAGCCATGCCGCAAAATCGGGATGATCGGAAGGACCCTGACCACAGATTCCAACATACTTACCTGCTTTATTGCAGGCGTGAATGGCCTGCTTTAACAGCGCCTTCACAGCAGGATCACGTTCGTCGAAAGCCTCGGCGACTAGTCCCGAGTCGCGATCAAGACCAAGCGTGAGCTGAGTCAGATCATTCGATCCTATTGAAAACCCATCGAAATACTCAAGGAACTCATTGGCGAGAATGGCGTTCGACGGTAACTCGCACATCATGATCAGACGCAGCCCGCCCTGCCCTTTGGCATCGGCCCCACTGCCGCGGGCCAGACCATGCAAAGCCAAAAGCTCGTTAACCTCTCGCGCCTCTGTGAGTGTGCGTACAAAGGGCACCATAATTTCAACATTGGTAAGACCCATTTGTTCGCGAACACGCTTTAAGGCCTCGACCTCCATCTCAAAACAGTCTCTAAACGACGAGGCAATGTAGCGTGAGGCTCCCCGAAAACCGAGCATGGGGTTCTCTTCCTCAGGCTCATAGCGCGAACCCCCAATAAGCTTACGGTACTCGTTACTCTTGAAGTCCGACATTCGCACAATGACAGGCTTGGGCCAGAAGGCGGCGGCAATGGTGGCAACCCCCTCGGCAAGCTTGTCAATAAAAAAGTCACGGGGCGAGACATGGCCGCGGGCAATGCGCTCAACCGCGTTCTTAAGCTCGGCATCGACCTGCGGGTAGTCGAGAATGGCCTTGGGATGCACACCAATATTGTTGTTAATAATGAACTCTAGGCGGGCAAGTCCTACGCCTTCATTGGGAATGGACTGGAAGTCAAAAGCCAGCTGTGGATTACCCACGTTCATCATGATCTTTACCGGAATAGCTGGAAGCTCCCCCGTTTCGACCTCGCTGACCTCGGTCTCAAGCAACCCCTCGTAAATGTTGCCTGTATCGCCCTCGGCGCAAGACACCGTTACAGTGGTTCCATCACCCACGCGCTCCGTGGCATCGCCACACCCAACAACAGCAGGAATACCCAGCTCGCGCGCAATAATCGCAGCGTGGCAAGTTCGCCCTCCACGGTTGGTCACAATGGCCGAGGCGCGCTTCATAACGGGCTCCCAGTTAGGGTCGGTCATGTCGGTTACCAAAACATCCCCAGGCTGAACACGCTCCATTTCGTGGGGGCCCGAGACGACGCGTACGGGACCCGCACCAATCTTTTGTCCAATGGCTCGACCCGAGGCCAAAAGGTTTCCATGGCCCTTAAGCCGAAACCGTTGCTGAACATCGGCGCCTGACTGTTGCGATTTCACGGTTTCAGGCCGAGCCTGCAAAATGAACAACTTACCATCCTGTCCGTCAAGTCCCCATTCAATGTCCATTGGCCGACCGTAGTGCTTCTCAATAATGCAGGCGTACTTCGCCAACTCGACCACCTGCTCATTGCTTAGCGAATAACGGTTACGGGCCTCGGTAGGAACATCCACTGTCACCACGGCCTCTTTGGTTTTCTGCCGCTCTTCAGGGCTCGCAAAAACCATCTTAATAAGCTTGCTGCCAATCTGACGACGAATGACTGGGAACTTTCCAGCCTGCAGCATGGGCTTGTGCACATAAAACTCATCGGGGTTCACCGCACCCTGCACGACAGTCTCGCCAAGACCGTAAGAGCTTGTAATGAAAACCACCTGATCAAAGCCCGATTCGGTGTCGAGCGTAAACATAACACCCGCAGCACCGGTGTCAGAGCGCACCATACGCTGTATGCCAGCCGACAAGGCCACCTCGACATGGGTGAAGCCTTTGTGAACGCGATAGCTAATGGCTCGGTCGTTATAGAGCGATGCAAAAACATGCCGAATTTTTTCTAGGACGTCGTCAATACCTACAACATTCAGATAGGTCTCCTGCTGACCCGCAAAGGAGGCATCCGGTAGGTCTTCGGCTGTGGCTGATGAGCGCACAGCAAGTGAGACACCTGGGCCTTCTGCGCCCACGAGGGCGTCAAAGTGCTGCCGAATCTCGGCTTCGAGCTCAGCCGGCAGAGGCGTCTCGACAATCCATTGCCGAATCTCACGACCACAGTCAGCCAAGGCCCGAACGTCCTCTGTGTTCAGGCCCTCGAGTCGCTTTGCAATTCGCTCGCCCAAATTGGCATGGCGCAAAAAAACACGGAAGGCATGGGCTGTGGTGGCAAAACCACCCGGCACACGCACCCCGGCATTGGCCAGCTGACTAATCATTTCGCCAAGCGAGGCGTTCTTGCCGCCGACCGCATCGACATCTTGCATGCGCAGCTCCTGGAATGGAACCAACAGCCGCTCACCAAGCCGGCTTACCGCACCTTCATTACCGTTAGACATGGAAAACCCCTAAGAATTGAAATTTTTTCAGTTAAAAGGCATTTTACCGAGTATGAAAAGCTCCTCTCCCAGCGGCCGTACCGTCTTTTTCGTTTCCGACGGCACCGGTATCACCGCAGAAACCTTCGGAAACTCCATTCTTGCCCAGTTCGACAACCTAAGGTTCTCCATACGACGGCTGCCCTTCGTCGACGCCATGGACAAAGCGGATAACGCCTGCAACGTCATCGAAGAACAAGGGCGGCGCGACGGAGCCCGGCCCATCGTTTTTTCAACCCTTGTGAACCCGACGATCGCCGAGCGTATTAAGCGGGCCGATGCCGTTCATATGGATATGTTCAAGACCTTTGTAGAACCCCTTGAAATAGAACTGGGTTTGAAATCCAGCCACACCATTGGCCGCTATCATCATGCCAACGACTCGGAATCGTACAAAAACCGAATAGAAGCCATTAACTTTTCGCTGGCTCACGATGACGGTCAATCCACGCGAAACCTGGCCGATGCCGACACCATACTCATTGGCGTCTCTCGCAGTGGTAAAACGCCTACCAGCCTTTACCTATCGATGCAGTACGGCCTTAAAGTGGCGAACTATCCGCTCATACCAGAAGACTTCG
>JAYNLI010000036.1:0-13510 GCA_038111655.1 Bordetella sp. | reverse complement strand
TCTAATCTTTTCGGTTTTCTTGTAGAAAACCCCCGCTCACAAGGCGGGGGTTTTTTGAAATATTTATATTTTTTTAAATATTTAAGTAAATTTAAATACATGACTTATAACAATAATTGAAATATTTATTTAGCCGTAATTACCCAACTAAATTGATAAGAAATCCACCCCAGGCAAATCCAAAGTTCAAAAATGCGTCCCAACAAAAGCTCACCATAAAAAACTTCGAATGACCAAAAGGGCTCAAACCACATTTAAGTTTTGCTGCCAAAAGACTATCCGTGCAGAGCATGCCCGTGCAGCCCGAAAGGAGGTCGGAAAGCAGACCACACGCATGTTCGAAATACGCTGTGAGAAGCATCTCTTGCCATTTTTTGGTGGTACGGCCATTGACGCTGTTCAATACCCTCAGCTGATGCGTTTCGTCGATGAGCTTTCACGCCAGCAGTTCCACAACGCCACCATCCGTCAGCTACTTATTGCAGTACGCAAAGTCTTGAACTGGGCCTTGGTGCATGAACACATTGCAGGGCTGCCCGCCTTTCCCAAGGTGCGCAGCGAAAGTACACCGCGCGGCGGTTTCACACCCCACGAGCTCTTGAAGCTCTGGCACTGCGCCAAGCAGCAGTCCACCCTGGTGCGGCCCGAAGGTGGCTACACCCCCTCGCACCGAGACCGCCAAGGTGGGCTCTTTGCCAAAGACATGCCCACACCGGTGTGGTTTCGCTGGCTCATTGCCTTCATGGTGAACAGCTTCATTCGCCCCACCGACCTGCGCAATATTCAGCACGAACATGTGCAGGTGGTGCGCGGCAGGCACACCTACTTGCGCTTGGTGTTACCCGAGAGTAAAAAACACACCGAGAAAATCATTACCCTGCGCCCTGCTGTGCGCATCTACGAGCAGCTTCTGGGCTACGCTCAGGCGCTCGGCCATGCCGCACCAGACGACTATCTTTTCTACCCCGAGGTGGCAAACCGCAAGACGGCCATGATGCTCATGGATGTGCAGTTCCGTCGCATCCTTGAGGCCACGGGCCTGCGCCAAGGTGCACGCGGGCAGAATCGCACGCTGTATAGCCTTCGCCATACCGCCATTACCTTTCGGCTGCTGTACGGACAAGGCATTGACCTTCTTACCCTCGCCAAGAATGCGCGTACATCGGTGGAAATGATTGAAAAGTTCTATGCCTCGGAGCTCAACCCCGAGATGAACGTAGCCATGCTGCAGAGTCGGCGCCAACGCGTGGGGTAGTCAAGGCAAGGGCGCCTTGGCGAGCAAACTACATAAGGTAGACGATGCCTTCACAGGAGATCTTGAGGCGGCAGTCATTAAGCTCTTCAAGACCTAATGACTACTCTCGATGGTAAGGGTGCCCCACCAGCAAGGAATACGCACGGTAAAGCTGTTCGGCCAGTATAAGCTTCACAAGCCCATGAGGCAGGGTCATGTCTGACAGTCGAAGCCTTGCATGGGCAGCCTCTTTAACCGAAGACGCGAGGCCATCGGGACCGCCAATAATAAAAATAATGCAGCCATGGCTTTGCTGCCAGGCCTGAAGCTTCTCAGCAAATTGGGTTGTACGTAGCCCCTGACCTTTTTCGTCAAGCACCACACGCCAGGCGCCTGCAGGTAGAACGTTCTCAATACGCTGAGCTTCAAGGGCCATCATCTGCTCCACGGTTTTTCCGGTCTGCCGAGACTCAGGCCTTACGGTTTTTAGTTCCAGCGCCCAGTCTTTGGGAAACCTTTGGAGGTAGTGAGTTACACCGTCTTCAAGCCAGGCTGGCTGCCGCGCCGTGACCGCAACAATAAATAACTTCACTCGCCCTTAGCCTCCTCTTCATACGAAGGCTGGCTGTGAAGCGCACGTGCAATGCTTGCCGCAATGACCAGCTTAAGAATGTCGCCTGGTAAAAAGGCAAGGCTTACGGCCGCAGCCTGCTCAAGCGCCATGTTGGCCCGCCAGGCCAGCATAGGAATACCAAGCGCATAAACCACCAAAATTCCACCAATGAAACTTGCCAGTGCAGCAGCAAAGAAAATGGAAAGCCCACGACGCGGCGCTCGATACTTCTGTGATTTTTGAGCTGGCTGAGTCAGACCCAGATAAACAAGCCCTACCACCAATGCGCCAGGAATCCAGCCCAGCAAGAAGCCAACCGTAGGACCGAACAGAACGCCCAGGCCACCCCGCCCACCGGATAAAAAGGGCGCACCCAGCAGCACCATGAACAAGAACAAAAGCACTGACAAGGCTGCAAGACGCGGACCCAGTAATAGACCTGCAAGCATGACACCCAAGGTTTGCACCGTAATGGGCACACCTGCTAAGAAAGGAAGATCAATACGGGGCACCAAGCCAAACAAAGCTATCAAAGCGGTAAACAAAGCCACATTGACAATCTCGCGGGTCGAGGCATTCGATGAACGGCTAAGCACAGCTCATTCCAAACTTATGGCTGCACTTCTGGCAGGTGCAGCTAAGAACCCGATCGAGGGTTTGGGTGTCAAGCCGCTCATCGTCGACCACCAGGCGGCCATAGGCCTTGCAGTTCGAGCAAACGGCCTGGTTTGCAAGAAGCTCTGCCCGTGCAATGAGGCTTGAGAACTTCAGCCAAGAAAGGCCTGCACAAAAAACACCAATCAGGCTTGACGCAAGCACCGCCAGCCGTTCAACTGGCCACCCTGGGCCCAAGTTAAAAAACACCTCAATCGCACTAACCCCCAGCAGAAGAAGAAACACTCCCAGCGCCATTAATCCAAAGGCTCGAATAAGCTCGCCCTCGTACCAATGACGAAAGCCATCTTCATTAATGAGATCTTTTAGAGACTTCTGCATTGCCGCATGCAAGGAGACGCATAAAGGAGAACAATCAGCGTCATGAAGCGCTCGAGCATTGAAATAATCGACAAATCCTTTTGTAAACAGCTGCAAAAAAGTCGAGAGTAGGCAGGTTAGAAAGCGCAATCACGACAAAAGTGAAACGTAAGGGAGAAGTCACAGTATGAACAATTTGTTGGGTCGCGCAAGAATGGGGGCTGTATTAGGGGCTCTGGGCCGAATGGGAGCCCTAAGCCTAGTGGGACTTTCTGCATTAGTGGCCGTTGCACCCGTCCACAGTGCCAACGACGATCTCCCGCCTATGACGCTTCAGCCCTTCGGTGAGCACGTCTACGTGTTGCAGGGGCAGGCGGGACAGGCCAGTTCCGCGAATGCGGGGTTTATTTCAAATGCGGGGGCAGTGGCCACGGGCGACGGTCTGGTTGTTTTTGACACCCTGGGCACACCCGCTTTAGGCGCAAAGTTTCGAAGGCTTATTGAAGAGGCCAGTGGTGAGAAGGTAAAAGTTGTTGTGGTCTCGCACTACCATGCCGACCATTTTTATGGCATTCAAAGCTTTATGGGCCCGGACGTGCAGGTCATTGCTCACCCCATGGCGAAAAATGTCTTTGACGACGCCAACACGCAGGCACGCCTTGAGCAACGGCGTAACGACCTCTTTCCCTGGGTGAACGAAGAGACCAAACTTATTCTGGCGCCGCGAAAGGCTAAGGTGTCGGCCACACAAAACGAGAGCTTCAAGCTTGGCCGGTATACCTTCACGTTGATTGATGGGCTTGGAGCCCATGCCCCTGACGACCTGATGATGCGGGTCGAAGAACTCGAGTTAGTCTTTGCAGGCGACCTTTTTTTTACCGGCCGCGTTCCCTTTGTGGGCAATGCGCATCCGCGCTTGTGGCTAAAGGCCTTGAATCGCATGGCCGAAACGCCTCCCAAGGTTGCCATTCCTGGGCACGGAAAAATTTCCACCGCGCCGCAAAACGATCTTGAACTTACGCGCCGCTACCTTGACCACTTGTGGAAGGCCATGACCGAAGCAGTAGCTAACCTTCAAAGCTTTGAGGAAGCCTATGCAGGCGCAGACTGGTCGGGCTTTCAGAAGCTACCTGCCTTTGACGCGGCGAATCGACTCAATGCCTACGGCGCGTTTTTGCATGCGGAACGCGAGGCTCTCTCGAAGGGGAAATTCCAGTGATCGCTATACATGAAAACCTCCCTCTTACATCGGGATTCAGGTGGCTCAAGCAGGGCTGGAGTGAGTTCATGTGCAGCGGTATGCGAGCCGCCTATTACGGTGCCTTTTTGCGCCTATGGGCTATGCCATTAGCTACATCTACGGCAGTTTTTGGCAAGCCACCATGGGTGTAACTGCAGGCTTTTTCTTAATGGGCCCTTTTATATGCTGTGGGGTCTACGACCTGTCTCGGCAGCGCGATCGCGGTGAACCTCAAAGTTTGGTCAAAAGCTGGTTTAGTTGGACGCGTAATTGGAAGTCCATTGCCTTTTTCGCTGCCATGCTTACCTTCTTCATGGTGATCTGGGCGAGGGTCTCGGTGGTGCTCTTTGCACTTTTTGTAACCCATGACTATCCAAGCTTTCAGGCGATGCTTGGGCAAATTATCTCGGCACAAAACCTTGAGTTTCTGCTAGTCTGGGCTGGCGTTGGCTTTATCTTTGCAAGTATCGCCTTTGCCATTTCGGTGGTTTCCATGCCTTTGCTACTCGACCGGGACGCTGACACCATGATGGCGGTTTTTGCAAGTGCACGTGCCCTATGGGCCAATCTTGGAACCTGCCTCGTGTGGGGGCTATGCCTTGTGGTGCTTATTGGCGGAAGCTTACTTATTTTTATGCCACTGCTAATAATCATAGCCCCTTGGGTCGGTCATGCTACCTGGGCGGCCTACAAAGCAATGGTGGGGGAGGATATCCCAGACGAGGAGGCCAGATCTTTGGAGCAACAGGCTTGAGTTGTAAAGGCGATAGAAAAAAGTCTAAAACTCAGAGAAGTTGATCAAATTAAAAGGTTCGGCCTTAAAAAGGATGATTTTTAAGGAGAATCCCTAAAGAGTTTCCGCTTTCATCCGACTCTCCAAACAATACTTTTTGGGAGTCTACCCATGACATTTTGTCGCTCTTTTGCTGTTCTAGCTCTCTGCATGGGTGTTGCAGGTCTATCGGGCTGCGCCAATACGGGCGTTCAATCCCAAACCGGTGCAGCGCTCTTTTTTCAGTCCAATGCCGAAGCAGTAACGGCAACCGGGCTTCCAACAGGCCCCAAACGGGGCGTAAGCTGCTCTCAAAACTACCTAGGAGCAGCAACCTTGGGTGACGCTTCCATTGAGGCTGCTAAGCAAAGTGCCGGGATCTCAACAGTCACTTCGGTCGACCGCTACTACCACCGAATTCTTACCTTCTACGGGCAGCTCTGTACGGTCGTCACCGGTCATTGAGGTAATTCGCCCAAGCAGCATCAGCGCAATCACAAACAAAATAATCTTCAGCCAGCGCCGGTAGGTTTCAACCGAGACCTTCTCGCGCAGCTTTACGCCCCGGTTGCATAAAAGCAGACAAAGGGGCGCAATAACAAAGCCCGGTATCCATTCACCAAAGCTCACACCTGGGCTGCCTTCGCCCCCTATTGAAAGCGTTGTAATGTGCACGAGCTTGCCTACAAAGAAACACAAATTACAAACCTGAACAATGACATGCGTAGAGAGCGCCGTTAGCAAAAAGAAAAGCAGCAAGAACGGCGCTCCCATGTTTACCGAGGTCTCGGTGATGCCTGCAAGAAAGCCGCAAAAAGCGCCCACCGGTAAATACCAATGCTCGGGAATACGAGGTGCACGCCCCTTAAGAAAATCCACGGACAAAAACAAACTTAGAGCGCCGAAGACAATCCAAAGCAAAATGAACGACGACACAGTCTGGTAGACCCATGCCCCCACGAAACTTCCGAGCACGGCCATGGCAGGCATAAACCAAAAACGTACCAGGGTCTCGCGCGTCTGATGGCCCCAAAAGGTAAGCCTTGCTGTTAAAAAAAAGGCTACCGGCACAGTGATAATCATGGCCGTTCGAAAGTTCACAAAGAAAATCAGTAGAGGCATCGCCACCGACACAAAGCCAAGTCCCAAGACGCCGTGCGCATAGGCGGAAACCAGGGTCACCCCCACAGCCCAGGCAAGCTGCCAGCCCGTGTTTTCGGTAAAGAAAAGATCCATGTAGCCTCGATCTACGACCTGTCTGGGCCCGGTTGCATAAGGAGCAAGGAGCTGCGTCTGCATCTGGGTATGATGAAAACATGAATAGTAACCCCAGCCCTTCTTCTCGCCCTCTGGAAGGGTTGCGTGTTCTTGAATTTGGCCAAATTGCTGCAGGCCCTTTTGCAGGGTCTTTGCTTGCCGACCTTGGAGCCGACGTGGTTAAAGTGGAGCGGCCCGAAGGCGGCGATGGGATGCGAGTCTGGCCTCCTATTAACAGGACCGACCAAGGGCCATACAGCGAAAACTTCGCCTCGGTGAATCGCAACAAACGCAGCATCACGGCCGACATGAAATCGGCGGACGACCTTGCTTATTTAAAGGCGCTTGCCTCGAAGGCGGACATTCTTTTGGAAAATTTTCGTCCTGGCGTTCTCGACAGGCTTGGCCTTGGCTACCAGACGCTGGCAGCTCTAAATCCTGGCATTGTTTATTGCTCTGTTTCTGGCTATGGCCAAGAGGGCCCTTATGCTCAAAAGGGCGCCTTCGATGTCACCGTTCAGGCTATCAGTGGGCTCATGAGTGTCACAGGTGAAGAAGGTGCACCTCCTGTGAAGGCCGGTGTTCCTGTGGGTGATTTTGGTGCAGGTCTATATGCCGTGGTCTGCATTCTTGCGGCTGTGCATAAGCGCCACGCCACGGGGGTAGGCGCCCGCATTGACTGCTCCATGTTGGGCGGTCTTCTGGGTATAGCGGCTTTACAAACTAGCGAATTTTTTGGCACGGGGCAAGTCCCGAAGCGTCTCGGCTCTGCCCACCCGCGCAACGCGCCTTACAAAGCGTTTAAAGCATCAGACGACTACTTTGTTATTGCAGCGGGTAATGACAAGCTCTGGCAAAAGGTCTGCGAGTTGGTTGGACGGGCAGAACTTTTTCAAAGCCCTGAGTTTAAAACCCAGCTTGACCGCGCCCGAAACCAAGAAAAGATGAACACCTACCTAGACCCCATCTTTGTGCAGAAACGCGCAAGCGAGTGGCTTACCCTCTTTGACAAGGCGGGGGTGCCATGCGCACCCATTAATAACTACGCCGATATTCTGAACGACCCGCATGTCGAAGCCATGCAGTGGGTCCAGACCCTTAGCCTTCCCAATGGGGCAACCACCCAAACCGTTGCTTTTCCCATGCGTTTTGAAGGGGTCGATCTTCTGCAAGTGAAGGCACCACCCCAGTTGGGCGAGCATAACAAAGAGGTGCGTCGCGACTGGCTAGGCTAAACCTATCGCCTGGCTTCCAAAAACAATCATGCCCATGCAACCCCCTGCCCTTGTTCAGCACGACGATCATACGACTTCAACACCTTTAACCAGCTGGGTTGAACTTAACCGGCCTGAAGTCGCCAATGCACTCAGCCCCGAGCTTGCCACCTCTATTCATCAAGGTCTAAGCGAGGCCATTCAGAAGGGTCAAAAGCTTTTCGTTTTAAAGGGGCTCGGCCGACACTTCTGCGCCGGCTTTGACTTCTCCGACCTGCAAGATCAAACCGACGAGACCCTGCGCGAACGTTTTATTGGTATTGAAGAAATGCTACAGGCTCTAAGCACTGCCCCCCTTCTAACGGTTGCCCAGGTTGAAGGTGCGGCCTTTGGAGCAGGGGCCGACCTTGCAGTTGCCTGCCGTCTTCGCATGGGCACAGGTACAGCCAAGTTTAAGTTTCCGGGGTCGCGGTTTGGACTTGTGCTTGGCAGTCGTCGATTAGGCCAATGCGTGGGCGCAGATCGCGCCATTGAAATTCTTGTGAATAACGAAACGGTATTGGCCAAGCAAGCACTTCAAGATGGGCTTTTAACCCACTACTTCTTAGACGGTGCAGCCATTGAAAGCCAGTTGGTCTTGCTGGCAAAAAATCTTGAAAGCCTTGAATCTACCACTCTGCAAGCCCTGCTTTACGAGACATCCAATAGCCAAGCCACCCAAAACACCAGCGGCGGAACGTTACCAATGCAGGCCTTAAAAGACTCCATGCGCCCGGGCCTTAAAGAGCGTATCCAGGCCTTTCGTACATCCGCATCGACATAGCTCTGGTCAAGAGCCACTGGCAAATGCGGTTATAAGCATATGCCCCGCTATTCTAAGTAAGCTCGCTATCATTCGGACTTCAAAATTCATTCGCCTTCAAAAAGGAATTGGCATGGTCGTTCGTAAGCTCATTGGTTTCTTTACTGCCCTGGTCTGGGCGAGCCTTGTCGCGGCTGCACCAAGTCCACTGCCCGGGCCGGTGGTATCCGTCGATGCACTTGACGATCTGATTAAGAAGCAGGGCGTCACCGTGCTCGACCTTCGCCCCTTTAAAAGAAGACAAGACGACACGCCCCATGATTCTTAAGAGAACCGGCCTCAGTCTATTGGGCCTTCTAGGTGTTCTTACCGTTACCGTGCTTGCCGGTGTGCAGGCAGGTCTTCTGGTACTTATTGGCATTGGCTTTGGTCTAGCCCTTCAGGGCTACGGCTTTGGCTTTGCAGGTGGCTGGCGTAAATTTATTTTGCAGAAGGATGCCTCGGGCGTGGTCTCGCACATGCTGCTTATCGGGCTTGCTGCGCTACTCAGCCTTCCACTGCTTGCCCTTTATCCCGAGGAACTTGTGGGCGCAGTAGCGCCTTTAAGCTGGAGCCTACTCATTGGTGCTTTTGTCTTTGGCATCGCCATGCAGCTTGCCGATGGCTGTGGCTCGGGCTCTCTGCACAAGGCGGGCACTGGCAACAGTTACTCTTGGGCGGTGCTTCCAGGATTTATTGCAGGCAGTTTCTGGGGCGCCTCGCATCAGTCGGCCTGGCTTTCTTTAGGTGGACCTTTCGGTGGTGAACCCATTCACTTTCTGACTGACCTTGGTCTTTTCGGAGGGCTTCTTCTTACGCTTCTACTTTGCCTGCTGGTGAGCTTAGGGTTTCGTTGGCAGGCAAAGCAAGCGGCGGCCGCGCAGGGTAAAACAGCAACCGCCAGCTGGCTGGGCTCGAACCTTGTTAAAGCTGCTGCCGTCATTGCTGCTCTTTACGCCGTGCACTTAATGGTCGCTGGCCAGCCTTGGGGTATTGTTTATGGGCTTGGGCTTTGGGGTGCAAAACTAGCTGTAGGGTTTGGCGCGGACCTTAGCCAGAATACCTTCTGGGGTGCTGCGCCGCATGCCGAGCGGGTTATCGAGCCGGTCCTGTGGGATATCACCACACTTACTAACCTGGGGCTTTTATTCGGGGCCATGGCGGCCGCCCGCTGGAGTGCACAAAGTAACGAGCGCATCGCGCTTGGCTTACGCACACTTGTGATTGGGCTTCTTGCGGGACTTGTACTTGGGTACAGTTCGCGTATTGCCTTCGGCTGCAATATTGGTGCTTTTCTTGGGGGTGCAGCCTCAGCAAGCCTTCACGGGTGGGCCTGGTTCGTGATGGCCTTTCTTGGATCCACGCTTGGTGTTCGGTTGCGCGGGCCACTGGGGGTGAAGTAGATGAAGCGCGTTTCGTCCATTATCTTGTTGTGGGCTCTAATTTTGCTCGGACTGGGCTTTGACTTTTCAAGCTACGACAAGCCTCGCCCTGAGCCTCCTGCCTTTATTATTGGGAGTGGCCAGGCCTCTTTAGGAGGTCATTGCTCCAGACGCTAAGCACAGGACCAACGCTGTGCGCTGTGTGCTCAGAGCTTCGTCCCAACAAAGTATGTCCAAGTATTCTTTTTGTTCTTACTAAGGAAGTTTCTCATGCACAACACTGCCCTGCCCGCCGTATTGGCCCCTGTTATTACTCCGTTTCAAAGCAATCACGAGCCTTGTATTGAAAGGCTTGCACGGCATTGCCAGTGGCTTCTGAACGAAGGTGTGGGCCTTGCGGTTTTTGGCACAAACTCCGAAGGCAATTCCTTATCGGTTCGGCAAAAGCGCAAATGCCTGGATGGCCTGTTGGAAAAAGGCTTGCCCCCAAACCAGTTCATGCCGGGCACTGGGGCCTGCAGTCTTGATGACGCTGTTGAACTGACTCGGTCCTGCTTAAACGCCAAAGTGAACAGCGTTCTTATGCTGCCGCCTTTTTACTATAAGAATGTCCCCGACGACGGCCTTTATTTCTATTTTAGTGATGTCATTCAAGCGCTGGGTGACACGCAACTGCAGGTCTATCTGTACAACATTCCGCAGGTTAGCCACGTGAAGTTGTCGGTGGATCTGCTTGAGCGTTTAGTGAAGACCTACCCAGACACTGTGGTGGGAATGAAGGACAGCTCTGGCGATTGGGCATACACCGAATCGTGTATTAAACGACTCGGTCCCATGGGTTTTCGTGTCTACGCTGGTAGCGAAACCTTTTTATTGCAAACCTTGCGGGCGGGTGGTGTGGGCTGTATCTCAGCAACCGCCAATGTGAATCCCAGTGCCATTGCCACTCTGGCCGCGCAGTGGCAATCGGACCAAGCCGATGCCATGCAGGCCAAACTGGATGCCGTACGCAAGGTGTTTCAGTCAAGGCCCATGATTGCCGCCATGAAAGCAGCAGTGGCCCATAGTATTCAAGACCCTCGGTGGCGTGAACTGCTTTCACCATTGCAGGCGCTGGATAAAACCGCAACCCAAGACATGCTTGCAGAACTCTCAGCCTTGGGATTTATCATCACATCCTACCCTTCCAAGGAACAATAACTCCCTCAATTTTGCATGTCAGGGCATCGGATAACAGCGCAACAATGCCAATGACCACAATGTCTGTAATCACGACACGGTTCGAAAGAAGTTCAAAGGAAGTTCGGAGCGTTGAGCATCATCTGACCAGGACCCTCGTAGCGGCCAAATCCAATGGCAATGCACATGCCGGTAAGAATCTCGAGCATGGCCGAAGGAAGAATGACATAGCAGACAGCCTGAAACACCGGGAAAACCAGAGGGCCAGGGAGGGCTGGCAAAAAACACGGCTGTCGCGACTTCAGGCAGAATTGGTGTTTTATGGTGCCTAATTGCGTGTATCAAGATCCCGCCTAATCTGCACGAAGGAGACGAGTATGGGCCATTCCGATTCCGTTATTAATGTTCAAGCACGGCAAAACTATTGGATGCCGTTCTCACCCAACAAAGAATTCAAAGAAGAGCCCCGCATGTATGTGCGTGGCGAAGGCATGTACCTTTACAAGCCCAACGGCGACAAGGTCATTGACGCCTCCGCAGGGCTATTCTGCGTAGCCGCCGGCCACTGTCGCCCTGAAATTGCACAGGCCGTCTACGAGCAACTGTCAACGCTCGACTACACCATGCCCTTTACTCGGGCGCATCCAAAAGCGTTCGAGCTCGCGGAAGAAATTGCTCAATTCACTCCGGGCGATCTGAATCGAATTTTTTTCTGTTGTTCGGGCTCCGAGTCAGTGGACTCGGCTATGAAAATGGCGCTGGCTTACCACCGTTCACGTGGGGAAGGCCACAGGCAGCTTTTTGTTTCACGAGAGCGCGCTTACCACGGCGTGAACATGGGCGGTGTTGCACTTTCCGGCATGATCAATAATCGACGTGCCTTTGGTGTCGGTCTTCCTGGTGTCTTCCATATGCGACATACTGGTTTACCGGAAAATAAGTTTGTGAAAGGTCAGCCCGAAAAGGGTGCGGACCTGGCCGAAGACCTTTCGCGCATCTGTGCCATGGTAGGGGGTGAAAACATTGCTGCAGTTTTTGTGGAACCCACCGCAGGCTCTTTCGGCGTGCTTCCCCCGCCTAATGGCTACCTTGATCGATTGCGCGCCATTTGTGACCAGCACGGAATACTGCTTGCCTTTGACGAGGTCATTACGGGTTGGGGGCGCATGGGCGCAACTTTCGGCGCGCAGAAATTCAATGTAACTCCTGACCTTCTCACCATGGCTAAGGCAATTACTAACGGAGCACAGCCTTTGGGTGCCGTAGCCGTTCGTCAAGATATTTACGACACCATTACGAATAAGGGGCCCGAAAAAGGTATTGAGTTCTTCCATGGCTACACCTACTCCGCACACCCAGCAAGCTGTGCAGCTGGGCTTGCCATGATGGAGATCTTCCGCAGTGAACGTCTTATCGAGCGGGCGGCTGAAATGTCCGACTACTTCCTTGATGGCGTCTTTTCACTTAAAGACATTCCAGGCGTTATTGATATTCGTGGCGTGGGCATGATGGCGGCAGTAGAAATTGCAGCGGGAGCAACACCAGGTGCACGTGGTCACGAGGCGCAGAAGGCCTTGTTTGATGCCAACCTTAACCTAAAGGCTACAGGCGACAATTTAATTATGGCCCCCCCGTTTATTGCCGAAAAATCACATATTGACGAGGCTATCAACAAGATGCGAACAACGCTCACAGCGCTCTCAAAATCATGGTGATGCCAATTAAAGCCATGACTACAGTAAGAATGCGTTCAAATAATTTTTGACTAATGTAGTGACGAATTTTCTGGCCGGTGCGCAGACCCAAAAAAATGGGGATGAGTGTTAGGGACGACGCAATAAGTTCTTGCTCCCCTAACACCCCAAAGCTCGCTAAAGAAGATGACAATGCGATCGTACCCGCGAAAATAATAAGGCCTATGGCTGCTGAAAAAAGGTTTTTTTCCAGCCTTTGAATTGCCAAAAACGCTACGATCACAGGAGCGAAAAACCCGGTAATCCCACCAAGCAAGCCTGAAGAAAATCCTGCTATGGGAGCAAACCAACGCTCTTGTTCAAGAGAAAAAGGTGTTACACGTGCCGTAAATCGAAGAGCCGGATAGGTCAAGATAATGAGACCCAAAAGAAGATAGCTCAGTCGGACTGGCATGGAAACCAAAAGTTGCGTTCCCAATCCTATTCCTGCTACGAGGAAGAAAGTGGTCAGACCAAAACGTCTCAGGACCTGTCTAACCATGCCCCCTTGAAAAAACTGAAAGACGTTCGTTAAAAAAATAGGAATCGCCAAAATGGCGAGTGCCTTGGGAACAGAAACAAAAAACGCCAAGATGGGTACGGAGATAAAGGGTAAGCCAATACCAACGGCACCCTTGCAAAGCCCGCCTGCAAAAAGTCCAATAAACGAGATGGTTAGGCTAACAGCCGTAAAGGCTTGCCAGAGTTCATCGGGCTGCAAAGCAGCCCTTTTTTAAGAAAAACAACATCAACGCATCATACGGCGCCTTCTTGGCTTAAGCCACCATAGCAACATCCACGGCAGCGAGGCCATGCTTGGACAATAAGATAGGATTAAGATCCAGCTCCGAGAGCCAATCTTCACAGGCCTTACCAAGTTGCGAAAGATTAACAATAGCTTGTATCAGGGCGTCTTTGTTCACTGCAGGCTGCCCGCGAAAAGCCTCGAGAAGTGCAGTACCCTTTAGTCTGTCTAAGGCCTCGGCAGCCTCGGCTGGTGTTACGGGGCACTGGCAGAAGACAACGTCCTTCAGTACTTCAATCCATACGCCACCAAGTCCCATCATGAT
>JAYNLI010000035.1:0-13516 GCA_038111655.1 Bordetella sp. | reverse complement strand
CGTGCTGCAGATTTGGGTATGACCACTGTGTTGGTCGAGCGCTTCAGCACACTGGGTGGCGTCTGTCTTAATGTAGGTTGTATTCCGTCCAAGGCTTTGTTGCATGTTGCTGCTGTTATGGACGAGACCAAGGCCATGGCTGCCCACGGTATCTCTTTCGGCGAACCGCAGGTTGACCTTGACAAGCTTCGTGGCTGGAAAGAAAAAGTGGTGGGCAAGCTCACGGGTGGGCTTGCTGGCATGGCTAAGGTCCGCAAGGTTTCCGTGGTGCAGGGCGGGGGGCAGTTTCTTGACTCCTTCCATATGGAAGTGACCAATGACGAAGGCGCCAAGCAGGTCATTAAGTTTGCAAAGGCTATTGTTGCGGCGGGTTCCGAGGCGGTGAAATTACCGTTTCTTCCCAAAGATCCTCGTGTTGTCACATCCACCGGCGCCCTTGAGCTTCGTCAACGGCCCAAGCGAATGTTGGTTATTGGCGGCGGCATTATTGGCCTTGAAATGGCAACGGTTTATTCCACGCTCGGTGCTCGCGTGGATGTCGTTGAGATGATGGACGGTCTCATGATGGGAGCCGACCGCGACCTTGTGAAGGTCTGGCAAAAGTTTAATGAGCATCGGTTCGACAACATTTGGCTCGGAACAAAAACCGTTGGGGCCGAGGCTAAAGACGACGGTATTCATGTTCGCTTCGAGGGCGGTAAGGCGCCCACCGAGCCTCAGTGTTACGACCTTGTGCTGCAGGCGGTAGGCCGCAGGCCGAATGGCAAAGCCATTAGTGCCGACAAGGCGGGCATTGGGGTGAATGACAGAGGCTTTCTGAATGTTGATGCACAGATGCGCACCACGCAGGCACACATTTTTGCCATTGGCGATATTGTTGGCCAGCCTATGCTTGCCCACAAGGCGGTGCACGAGGGCCATGTGGCGGCTGAGGCCGCGGTAGGCCAGAAGTCGTTCTTCGATGCGCGCGTTATTCCTTCAGTGGCCTACACCGACCCCGAGGTTGCCTGGGTGGGCCTTACAGAAGATGAAGCGAAGGCCAAAGGTGTGAAGATTGAGAAGGCGGTCTTTCCTTGGGCCGCCTCTGGACGAGCCATTGCCAACGGCCGTGACGAGGGTTTCACTAAGTTACTCGTGGATGCTAAAACGCACCTGGTTGTGGGAGGCGGCATTGTGGGCACGCATGCCGGTGACATGATTGGTGAACTCGCCCTTGCCATTGAAATGGGCTGCGACCCCACCGACATTGGCAAAACCATTCATCCGCACCCCACGCTCGGTGAAACCATTGGCATGGCGGCCGAAGTCTTTGAAGGGGTTTGTACCGACCTGCCACCTATGAAGAGACGTTGAAACCTGGGTGGACCACGTCACTAAGAGGAGCTTAAGAGCCTTTTCACTTTGGTCACTTGCAGTCGTACTTGGCTCGGTGCCGTCCCACCTACGTGGTCTCGAGCCTGCAGTGCACCCTCGGGGCGAAGCACCGTGTAGATATCGTCTTGAATGAGGGCATTGAAGCTTTGCAGCTCGGCAAGGCTTAGGTCCTCAAGACCGCAGGTTTTCTCAACGGCGTGCCGTACAGCAAGGGCCACGGCTTCATGGGCGTCTCGAAAAGGCAAGCCCTTCTTCACTAAATAATCGGCCAGGTCGGTTGCAGTGGCATAGCCCTCAAGTATGGCGGCACGCATGGCATCGGCCTGAGGTTCAATTCCTGCCACCATTTCGGTAAAGGCCTTTAAGGTGTCGTGTACGGTGTCGGCTGTATCAAACAGGGGCTCTTTGTCCTCTTGATTATCTTTGTTGTAGGCAAGAGGCTGCCCCTTCATTAAGGTAAGCAGTGCAACCAGATGACCATTAACCCGGCCTGTCTTGCCACGGGCCAGCTCGGGAACATCGGGGTTTTTTTTCTGCGGCATGATGGATGAGCCCGTGCAGAAGCGATCGGGCAGCTTAATAAAGCCGTAGCGGCTGGTCATCCAAAGAATAAGTTCCTCGGAGAGCCTAGAGATATGAGTCATGATGAGTGCACAAGCCGCGGTGAATTCAATAGCAAAGTCTCGATCGCTAACGGCATCAAGGGAGTTTTCACACAAGCCCTCAAAGCCAAGCGTTTTGGCAACCCTTTCGCGGTCGATGGGGTAGCTTGTTCCGGCCAGGGCAGCTGCGCCTAAGGGGAGTCGGTTCACTCGGCGGCGGACATCCACCAAGCGCTCGTCGTCGCGGGCGAACATGGCCTCATAAGCCAGCATGTGATGCCCAAAACTAATGGGCTGGGCCACCTGCAGGTGTGTGAAACCCGGCATCAGGGTATCGGCATGGGTTTCGGCCTGGTTAATAAGGGCCAGCCTAAGGGCCCTAAGCTCCGATCGAATGGCATCAATCTCCCCTCGCAGCCAAAGCCGAATGTCGGTGGCCACCTGGTCGTTACGGCTGCGCGCAGTGTGGAGCCTTTTGCCGGCATCGCCCACCAGATTGGTTAGCCGCTTCTCAATGTTGAGATGCACGTCTTCCAGCGCCACAGACCATTCAAAGCGGCCTGCGCGAATATCTTCGAGAATGGTGGCCATTCCCTTATCAATGGCCTGAAAGTCTTCTTTTGAGAGAAGTCCCACATGGCAGAGCATCTCGGCATGGGCGAGAGAGCCCTGAATATCGACCTCCGCCAGCCGTTGGTCAAAGCCCACCGAGGCGGTGTAACGCTGCACCAGCTCAGAAACGGGCTCAGCAAAGCGGCCCGACCAGGCTTCATTTTTTTTGTTCAAGGAATTTGTCATGGCTGCATTACACTGAGGGAATTATGTGGATTATCGCATCACGTGAAAGCCGCCTTGCCATGTGGCAGGCTGAGCATGTTCAGTCTATCCTTCAAAAGTCATCGGGTCAGCCTGTGACCATACTGGGTATGACCACCCGTGGCGATCAGATTCTTGATAGGACCCTCTCGAAGGTTGGCGGCAAGGGGCTCTTTGTGAAGGAGCTTGAAACGGCGCTTGCCGGGGACAGGGCGCACTTGGCTGTGCATTCTTTAAAAGATGTCCCTATGGAACTGCCCGAGGGCTTCGAGCTTGCCGCAGTCATGCAGCGTGAAGACCCACGCGATGCACTGGTGTCATCCGAATTTGAAAGCCTGGACTCGCTGCCCGAAGGCGCTGTGGTGGGCACCAGCAGTCTACGTCGTGAATCTCAGCTGCGGCATAGGTTTCCTTACCTTAAGATCGTACCCCTACGCGGTAACCTTGACACAAGGCTTGCCAAGCTCGACCGCGGCGAGATGCAGGCCATCATTCTTGCCGCAGCCGGTCTTAAGCGATTAGGGCTTATCAAGCGTATTCGTCAGGTGATTCCGCCCGAGCTGATGCTTCCTGCTGCGGGGCAGGGCGCTCTTGGCATCGAGATTCGGGCAGGTGACCAGGCAAGTCACGCCCTTGTTTCCACCCTTGCAGATAGCAACACTTTCGAAGAAGTACGTGCTGAGCGTGCGGTATCGCGCGCCCTTGGTGGAAGCTGTCAGGTGCCTCTCGCGGCCTATTGCACACGCGAGTCCAATGGTGGGCTTCGGCTTCGTGCACGACTGGGTATGCCCGACGGGTCTGTACTGCATGCTGTTGATTTAAAGGGCAGCAACCCCGAGGCCCTTGGCCTACAGGCGGCACAAGATTTACGTGGAATGGGGGCCGACACCATTATGGCGGCGCTTAATCAGGGGTCCTAAAAGCTTGAATGGCGCTAGGACTGCGCTGGTCATTGATACACGACCCGTCTGGGAGTCGGACATCGCTGCCTCCAGGTTGCAGCCAGCCCAACACCCCTCGATCTCTTACCTCCTAGCCCCTTTGCAGGTCTTCCGAGGATTGCCTCAAGACCCTGTGCTTCGACAGTGGTCCGATTTGAAGTCTTCGCACCCAATGCGCGGTGGCTTTACAGGCTTGGTCGCCACAAGCCCAGCCTGCGTCGAGGCCTTGCAGGCAATGCCTTCATTCTCTAAGGAAATAAGCAAAGAGCTAGGTAGAGCCTTGAGGCTCTTTGCGGTTGGTGAAGGTTCGGCAAGTCATTTGGCTGCCTGGGCAAGGCTTTACGGTGAAGGCCTCCAGGTGGTCTCGCCCGATCAGGGGTCGGGGGTGGCGGCCTTCTTAAAAATGCTTGAGTCCCAAGAGGGCTTGACTATTCAAAAGGCCACCACGCTTTTTGTTTTGTTGGAATCCATCACCAATCAGCCCGACCTTAGCCTTGGCCTTAACGCAAAGGGTTTTCGAACGGCGCGATTTGGCCTTTACGAACGTATTGATCGTGCCTTTGAACTTCCTCCCTCCGTCCTCGAGTCTTCTGTGGTTAGTGTGATCGTTTCGAGTTCTGCCCTGGTAAGCCAGGCTGTTAAAGGGCTTGTAAGCCAAGGCTTGGCGCCGCAACAGGCTCATTGGTTTTGTCATCACAGCAAGATTGTCAAGGCTCTGCAAAAAGCCGATTTGCCTTTTATTCATCAAGTCGCCGACTTCAGCCCTGAGCGCCTTCTTAAAAAGGTCGTCGAGTTGTCTCGCGCGAACGACTAAACTACTGCTATGACAACCTCCGATAAACTCTCTGCCGCTGAGTCTACTTCCGAAGCAGGTTCCCTCAGTGCTCCAAACCTAAAGGCGGTCCTCGTTCTTGTTCTGGTTCTTATCCTGGGCCTTGTCGCCGGGGCGGCCTATCTCATTAAGAATAATGAGCCTGTTGCTCGACAGCTGCTGAGTTGGAATCTGGAACTACCCAGTTGGCTTTTGCCTGCTTCAGTGTCGCAGTCCACATTGAGACCCGACTCATCAGGCTCGCTTGGCTCGCCTTCTTCTTCCTCCACGGCCGTCTCTCCCGAAGAGAAGTCTGCAAGCGCTCAAGAATCAACGGCATCAGGTGAATCGGCTGCCTTAGCCGGGCCGGTGGGGTCAGCCACGACCCCCGCGACGACTCAGGGGCAGGGCTCGGCATTCACACCTCCATCTGCGCCCGTGCGCCCAACACCGCAGCTTGATCCTGCTTTCCGACAGTCGCTCGAGGCCATCGACCGCCTTGTGCGATCGCTATTGGTCTTACCCGTAGGGCCGCAAAAGCCAAGCCTGCCGGGTGTTGCGGTACCTAAATCTTCAGGCAGTCTGCTTGCAGGTGTCGAGGAACAAGCGCCAGACGCCCAACCGGCGTCAACCAGCCTGGCGCAAGGTGAACCAAACGCTCAGATGTTAGAGCCTGGTGTTTTTGAAAAGAGCTTGCAGTTTTTACAGAGTCTTTTAAGGGTGCAGTCAACCCAGGGCCCGGACTTTGCCGCGCAGTCTCAGACCTTTTACGAGCTTGTACGTCAGCAGATGCAGGCTCAGTTGGCCGCAGCCCGCCTTGCCCTTTTGCTTGGTGAGGTTACGCTTGCCGAACGCGAACTTGAGCAGACCGAGGCGCTGCTTGAGCGTCATTTTGACAAGGCAGACCCCAAGGTTTTTCAGTTGCAGGCCGAGTTCTCAGGGCTAAGACGCCAGGTTGAATCTTTGCAATGACAAGGGTCCAGTCATGAAGTGGTTTCTTGCCAAGCTCATTGGCCTTGCAATTCTTATTGGGCTAGTGCTGGCCTTGCAGTCCAAGGGTGGCATGGTAAGCGTATGGTGGGATAACGTACGTATTGATCTGTCTCTCGCCACCGCAATTTTTGCACTTCTTGCACTGCTCTTTGTGGTGGTGGTGTGGATTCGAACCTGGGACTGGCTACGTGCTTTCCCCGACCGAATTCGTAGTTTCCGACAGCGCAGTCGTGAGGCTAAAAGGCTCTCTGCCTTAGCCGACATGGTGCTCGATTACTTTGAGGGCCGATTTTCCCGGGTCACCAGTTCAGCCAAACGTTTTGAGCGCGACTTTCGTGCCCTGTCAGCGCCTACCGATTCGCTAATGCGGCTTGCGGCGGCATTGGCGTCCAGAGCCGCCCATCAAATTAACGACTACAGTCTGCGCGATTATTGGCTTGATCGTTTAAACACCGATGGTCAGAAGGTGGACCATCCACAGCTTCAAGCCCTAACGCAGGCTATGTTTGCGCTCGATGACCGAGATCCAGAAAAGGCGAAGGCTATTCTTTCGAAAGAACTGACCTCCGAGCGCAAGCAAATTCACACCATGCGAATTATGTTGAAGCTTGCCGAGGCAACGCTTAATCTGCCCGAGGCCTTCCGACTTGCTCGCTTGCTTGAGAATCGTCATGCCCTTCCCAGCAATCAGGCGCTTGAAATGAAGAGCTTTCTGCTTAAGAAAAGTCTTATGCGAGAGTTGTCCGCACCAGCTGCTAGTGAAGTGGGGGCGGCCCAAGACCTTTTATCGTCAAGCGAAAGGCAAGAGCCAGTGCTTGTTGCTCCTTTGGCGCAGGCCTGGCTGCGTGCAGGTGTCCACCGTGAGGCCCGTCTGTTGTTAGAGTCCGTTTTAAAGCGTGGGCTTCAGGATGCGCTTCTTGAGCTTTACGGAAGCTGCCTTGACAACCCAGCGGAGCAACTAAGTCGTCTCCAAGGATGGTTGGCGCAGTCCTCCCCCCATGCCACTGGCTACTCAGGTCTGCTTGCACAGGGTCTTTTGGCGCTTGCCTGTGGTGACTGGCAGTTAGCCAAAGAGCGCCTCGAACAGGCTTCTACACGAAAGAAAACGGCCAAGGCTCAAATGGCCTTGGCCGAGGTCTACAGCGTACTGAACGATCTGCCAGCCAGTCGTTCGGCCCTTCGTACCGCTCGAGAGCTTGTCCATTAGGCTCTTCTTTAAAGCGTCGTTACAGAACCCTCTTCACCGCCAGCTTTCGCGAAGCCGGCGATTTTAAGACAATTAATGTTTACAGAATCGGCACGATCAACAGTGCGACGATGTTAATAATCTTAATCAGAGGGTTCACAGCAGGGCCTGCCGTATCTTTGTAAGGGTCGCCAACGGTGTCTCCCGTCACTGCCGCCTTGTGTGCTTCAGAACCCTTGCCGCCGTGGTTGCCATCTTCAATGTACTTTTTGGCGTTATCCCAGGCGCCGCCCCCGGTACACATTGAAATGGCAACGAACAAGCCGGTTACGATGGTTCCCATAAGCATGCCGCCCAAGGCCTGTGGGCCAAGAATAAGTCCGACGGCAATGGGCACGATAACGGGCAGAAGCGAAGGAATAATCATCTCTTTAATAGCTGCTGCGGTTAGCATGTCCACGGCCTTGTGATACTCGGGCTTCGCGGTACCTTCCATGATGCCGGGGATTTCCCGGAACTGTCGCCGAACCTCGGTGACAACCGAGCCCGCACAACGTCCTACCGCCTCCATGGCCATGGCGCCGAATAGAAAGGGAATAAGGCCACCAATGAAGAGGCCCACAATCACCATGTGGTTAGACAGGTCAAATGTGATTGACCGACCCGCTACATCAAGGGCGTGGGTGTAGTCGGCAAAAAGCACAAGCGCAGCAAGCCCCGCTGAGCCAATCGCGTAGCCTTTCGTGACAGCTTTTGTGGTGTTGCCCACTGCATCAAGAGGGTCGGTGATGTTACGAATTTCAGAAGGTAGTTCAGCCATTTCCGCGATACCGCCCGCGTTGTCAGTAATAGGGCCGTAGGCATCAAGCGCAACAATAATTCCCGCCATTGAAAGCATGGAGGTCGCGGCAATGGCAATTCCGTAAAGACCTGCCAGCGAGTACGAGGCAAGAATGGCCAAGACCACAGCAATTACAGGCCATGCGGTGGACTTCATGGATACGGCAATGCCGGCAATGATGTTTGTTGCATGACCTGTTTCACAGGCCTTTGCCACATGGCGAACCGGCCCATACTCGGTAGCTGTGTAGTACTCGGTAATGACCACCATGGCGGCTGTTAACAGAATGCCAACAACCGCAGCGCCCCAAAGGCTGCCCACAGTCATACCGGGAGCCACACTGGCTGCATTGGCCATGAAGGCTTCGGTGACAAACCAGAAGAAGGCCACCGACAAAAGCGCAGCCACGATGAGACCTTTGTAAAGTGCGGTCATGATCTTGCCGGAGCCACTGTAGCGAACAAAAAAGCAGCCAATAATTGAGGCGATAATGGACACGCCCCCTAAAGCTAGTGGGTAGATGGCGGCGGATTCTCCAAGACCTTTAAGGGTTAGCGTCCCTAAGAGCATGGTCGCAATTACCGTGACTGCATAAGTTTCGAATAGGTCCGCGGCCATGCCAGCGCAATCGCCCACGTTGTCGCCTACATTGTCGGCAATCACGGCAGGGTTACGAGGGTCGTCTTCGGGGATGCCTGCCTCCACTTTACCCACGAGGTCGGCACCTACGTCAGCACCTTTGGTGAAAATGCCGCCACCCAGACGCGCAAAAATTGAGATCAGTGAAGAGCCAAAAGCGAGACCTATTAGTGGCTGAAGAGCGTGGTGTACGTCATCACTCTGGCTACGCATCACCCCGTAAAAGAGCGCGACACCAACAAGGCCTAGGCCAATAACGAACATACCTGTAACAGCCCCACCTTTAAAAGCAACATTCAGGGCGGCATTGATTCCTCCCTTAGCCGCCTCGGCTGTTCTCACATTGGCCCGAACGTTGATGTTCATGCCAATGAAGCCAGCGACCCCTGACAAAATGGCGCCCACGGCAAAGCCGATGGCCGTTGGCATCCCAAGGCCGGGTGCAAGCGCAATCAGAATAAAAATAATGATTCCAACAATGGCAATGGTTTTGTATTGGCGGGCAAGATAGGCCGAGGCTCCGGCCTGAATAGCTGCCGCAATTTCTTGCATGCGCGCGTTACCCGCAGGTAGCGCCAAAATCCATTTGCTTGAAACAAGAGCATAAAGAATTGCCAGAACCCCGCAGGCAATGGCAAGGGTTAATCCGTCCATCATGACAACATCCCCCAATTTAAGGTTGAGAAGCAGCGAACAGCTTCGTTATTGGAATCGCATCTCAGAGTGTAAGCCAAGGCCCCTCGTCACTTTCGCTCAAGATCAGGCCTGTAGGCCTCTTTTGGCGTTTCTTTGCCCCAACCTAGGGGAATCCCTTATCATGAACGCTTAATTTGGAGATTCTTGCTCATGGCCCTTATAAGCGTTTCGGCTGGCAAAAACAGCCCGGAAGAATTCAATGTCATTGTGGAAATCCCAGCCCATAGCGACCCTATTAAGTACGAAGTCGACAAAGACACGGGAGCACTTTTCGTCGACAGGTTCATGATGACCTCCATGCACTACCCATGTAACTACGGTTACGTGCCGGAGACCATCTCCGACGATGGTGACCCCGTTGACGTTCTTGTTATTACGCCATTTCCGGTGGCTATGGGTGCGGTAGTGCCGTGCCGACCGATTGGTGTTCTGAAGATGGATGATGAGGCGGGTGGCGATGCCAAGCTACTTGCCGTGCCTATCGACAAGATACTGCCCATCTACAAACATTGGCGCAAGCCCGAAGACATGGCGCCCGAGCGTCTGCATCAAATTCAGCACTTTTTTGAGCACTACAAGGACCTCGAAAAAGGTAAGTGGGTGAAGGTGCAGGGCTGGGAAGGACCCGAAGCCGCGAAAAAAGAAATTATCGACAGCGCAGAGCGTTACAAGAAAAGCCTACTCGCTTAGACCTGCCTAAGCATTGTTGACCTGCACGCCCACTTTTTAGGGAGCTTTTTCTTGTAAAGGGTTTTTGTCTTGCGGTTTAAAGGCCGCGCGCTCGTTAAGTTCGCTGAAGTAAGCCGTCATTCCCTCACCCTCTCGCTCTAGGAAGCGGGTTACGGCATCGCGAAATCGTTCCTCGGAAATCCAGTGAGCGGAGCCCATTGGCACAGGCTCAAAACCTCGGGCCAACTTGTGCTCGCCTTGGGCACCCCCTTCAAACCTCGCTATGCCTTGGTCAATTGCCCATTCAATGGGTGTGTAGTAGGCCAGTTCGAAGTGCAGGAAGGGCACGTACTGAATAGCCCCCCAGTAGCGTCCATAAAGCACAACCTCATTGGCACGCTCGTCCCAGTGTTTCAAAAGCAAGGCACTGGCAATTGCCTTTCCCTGAGCGTCTTCGGCAAGGCTTAGCACTAAAGTGTCTGGCATTGCCTGGAGCAGCCCGGTGAAAAAGCTTTCTGAAAAATAGGGTGGGTTCCCGTGCTCGTAATAAGTGTTGGCATAGCAGCGGTAAAAGAAGGCAAGCTGCTTAGCCGTGATGGCCTCGCCCGTGATTACCCTGCAGTGCAGACCGGCCTCTGTCACTTTGCGGCGCTCTGCGCGAATTTTCTTGCGTTTGGGCTGACTGAGTTGATTTAAGAAGGATTCGAAGTCGGCATAGTTTTTGTTAAACCAATGAAACTGAACACCCTTACGAATCAGCCAGCCAGTTTCTTCAAGAACCAATTGGTCCGACTCGTGGGCAAACAGAATGTGGCAAGACGAAAGCCCGGACTCGTTCGTAAGCCGACTAAGTGCAACGGCAAGTGCAAGCCTTGCATCATTCGAGGCACCTAAAAGTCTGCTTCCGGGCACGGGGCTAAACGGGCTTGCCACCAGCCATTTGGGAAAGTAACAAAGCCCTGCCTGTTCGTAGGCCCGCGCCCAGGCCCAGTCAAAGACATATTCGCCATAGCTATGGGCCTTGGCGTAAAGCGCTGTCGCTGCAATGAGTTCATGGGCAGCATTAAAAAGCAAAAGCGGCCGTGCGGTCCAGCCTGTTTCGGGGCTGGCGGACTCCGTTTCCTGGGCGAGGCGTAAGAAGGCGTGTTGCATAAATGGTGTGGGGCGCGGGCTGGCCGCCACTAAGGTATCCCAGGCCTCAGGATCAACCTCGGCAAAGCTGGCGACAAGTCGCATGCGATAATTCACAAATGGCCCTTCAGATTGCAATTGCTCAAATTAACGCCTCCGTGGGTGACCTTGCGGCAAATGCTCAGAAACTTCATCAGGCTGCAGCCAAGGCTGCGGGGAAGGGGGCTGATCTACTGCTAACACCTGAGCTGTCTTTGGTGGGCTACCCCCCGGAAGACCTCTTACTGCGTTCCTCGTTTTTGCGTCGTACCCAGCAGGTTCTGGATGAGCTCGTTGAAAAGAGTAAAGACTTTCCTTCACTGACCTACCTTATTGGTTATCCCAAAGAGACAGATAGCCGTGTTTACAACGCCGCACTCATTTTTAGAAACGGAGCGATCCTTGGGCATTATGCCAAGCTTCAGCTCCCCAATTACGCGGTCTTCGATGAGCAGCGTTATTTCCAGCCCGACGGAGCTCCCTTCGTGCTTGAGGTAAAGGGTGTAAAGCTGGGTATCAATATTTGTGAGGACGTCTGGTTTTCCCGTGCTGCGGCCATGGCTAAGGCCGAGGGTGCACAGGCCCTTCTGGTTATGAATGCCTCGCCCTTTCACATCAACAAGCAGAACGAGCGTCTTGAGGTGGTTCGGGCGAATGTTGCCCGTCACAAAATCCCAACCGCCTTTTGTAATTTGGTGGGTGGGCAAGACGAGCTGGTTTTCGACGGGGATAGCTTCGCCGTAGATTCCGAAGGACATGTTACTGCGCGAGCCGCACGGTTTAAAGAAGACCTCTGCATTTGGAGCTTTGATGAATTAAGCCATCGTTTTGAAGGTGAGATGACCCAGGAGATTGATGCCGACCAACAAGCTTACGAGGCGCTTGTCTTGGGCACACGTGACTACGTGCTAAAGAATGGTTTTCACGGCGGGCTTGTGGGCCTGTCGGGCGGAATCGACTCCGCCCTTACCCTTGCTATAGCGGCCGACGCGCTTGGACCTGATCAAGTGACGGCGGTTATCATGCCCTCGCGTTACACCGCTGCAATGAGTGTCGAAGATGCCCGCACTTGCGCGCGAGCTCTTGGCGTACAGGCACAGGAAATTAGCATTGAGTCTGCTTACACGGCTTTTGAGCAGGGTCTGGCCCCCTCTTTTAAGGGCCTTGAGCCCGACCTTACGGAAGAAAACCTCCAGTCACGCATCCGTGGCACCTACCTTATGGCTTTGTCTAACAAAATGGGCCGGCTTGTTCTTACTACGGGCAACAAATCTGAGATGGCCGTGGGCTATTGCACCCTTTATGGCGATATGGTTGGCGGCTATGCGGTAATTAAAGACCTTTTAAAAACCGCGGTCTACAGACTTTCTCGACTTAGGAATTCGCGAAGCCTTCAAAAAGGCGGGCCCGAAGTTATTCCTGAAAGAATTATTACTCGGGCGCCCACAGCAGAGCTTCGTTTCGATCAAACCGACCAAGACAGTTTACCCCCTTACGACGTGCTTGACGACATTTTGCAGCGTTTTGTTGAGCGTGGCGAGTCTCTTTTGGCCATTGCATCAGCCGGTCATAGCCACGAAGTAATTGAGCAAGTCATGGGTTTGCTAAGACGCTCGGAATATAAGCGCTGGCAGGCAGCACCCGGGCCTCGCATTAGCCCGCGGGCCTTTGGACGCGACTGGCGTTTTCCCCTTACCAATCGTTTTTCTGAAAAGGAGCTTTTTTCGTGAAGCTAATTACCGCTATTGTTAAGCCCTTCAAACTCGACGAGGTTCGTGAGGCACTTGCCGATGTTGGAGTGGCAGGTCTGACCGTTACGGATGTCAAGGGCTTTGGCCGACAGAAGGGTCATACTGAGGTGTACCGCGGTGCAGAGTATGTGGTCGACTTTCTTCCCAAAATAAAAATTGAAGCTGTGATAGCCGACGACCTAGTTGAACGGGCCATTGAGGCTATTACACAAGCCTCCCGCACGGGCCGTATTGGCGATGGCAAGATTTTTGTTCAGCCTGTCGAGCAGGTGATTCGCATCCGCACCGGAGAGACCGGCGAAGAGGCGGTTTAGTGAGACGACCGAAGCAGCACAATAACTGCGCCCGATCCGCCTTCATGGGCTGGGGCCTGGCAGAACGCAAGCACCTCGTTGAGTTGCATAAGCCACGACCTCACCTTGCTTTTAAGCACAGGGGTGCGGCCTTCCGAGCCAAGTCCCTTGCCATGAATAACTCTCAGGCAGCGACGGTCCGAGCGCCAGCTTTGGCGAATAAACCCGTAAAGTGCTTCTCGTGCTTCCTCTGATCGCATCCCATGCAGATCAAGCTGCCCTTGTAAGGCCCAGTGGCCGCGCCTGAGTCGGCGCAGTGTGTCTGAAGAGATGCCATTACGAGTGAACGAAAGTGCATCGTCGCTATCAAGCAGCGTGTCTGGCGTGATATCCGAGAGTTGGCTCTCCTCAAGCGCAGCTCGTTCATCAAGGATGCGCTGTTTGGGTATGGGCTTCGGCTTGGGACGGAAGCCCGCATCGGGGTGACGCTCGTGTCGATGCCGAATAGCCCCCGCAGTGGCCTGCTCAAAAAGCGCTTTTTCGTCGTCGTTAACCACCGCCTTCAAGGCTCTCAAGGTAACGCTGGGCGTCAAGCGCAGCCATGCACCCCGTACCTGCACTGGTAACAGCCTGGCGATAAATATGATCTTGCACATCGCCGGCCGCGAACACGCCTTCTATGTTGGTGGCTGTGGCGTTACCCTCAAGGCCACTGCGTGTCTTAATGTAGCCAT
>JAYNLI010000034.1:0-13711 GCA_038111655.1 Bordetella sp. | reverse complement strand
GCAGCTCATTCGTAATGAGAAGGTCGGGGGTTCGATTCCTCTCTCCGGCACCAGTACGGCAATTTCCTTCGTGATATCAGGCACTTGGGGCGCTTCTAACTGATATCCGCGCATGGGGCGCGGATATGCACTGGGAGCAAACCTGATGAGCAAGAAATTTGTCGTCAGCCTCACCGAGGCTGTTCGCTACGTCGATAAGTCGCTGCCCGAGCTGACTCTGGCCGAGTTACTTCATGCCCACGAGCTGGCCCGACCAGACCTGCGACTTGGGCCGTCAATGAAGAAATGGTCTCGCGACCTCGGGCACATTAACGCCTGGCAACTGACACCGGAGATCATCACCCGAGCGCGCGACGCGATGCTGCGGGCTGGCTACAAGGCAAGCACGTGCAACCGAGACGTTGGTAGCCTCGGGATGATCTACAAGTGGGCGCAGGTCGAGCGCAAAATCGCACCCAGGGGCTTCATACGCCCAACAAAGCTGGTCCCCCGACTCAAGGAGACCATCAGACGTGTGGAGGCCGATGCCGCCCTGGTTCACGCCTTGCGCCACCTGTCTGCCACTGCGTTTTCGGATAAGCGGTTCGGACTATTTGTCGCGATGCTGCTCGACAGTGGATGCCGCAAGTCCGAAATCTTAGAGCGCACCTGGTCTGAACTCGATATTGACAGCGGATGCATCGTGGTCCCCGATACCAAGAACGGAGACCCGCGAGCGCTGTTCTTCAGCAGTAAGACCATGCACCTAGCCAAAAAGCTAAGGCCAGCCTCAGATGCGCACTGGAAGAACCTTATTTTTTCCGGCACAGGCGGCCGATCGATTAACTACCGCAAAAGCTGGTCGGCGCTGACTTCCATGGTCAAACGCCCCGAATTACGCATGCATGACTGCCGCCATATCGTCGCCATGGAGGTACTTCAAGCCGGGGCGTCCATCGCTGACGCCGCAGCCCTTCTCGGCCACAGAGACCACACCATGACCACCAGGCGCTACGGGCATCTATCGGTAAATCACATACGCACAGTACAAGAGCAAAGGTTTAACGCGTCCATGTGAAAGGCCGAACGATCACCTGCGACCAACCAGGCCGCAATCGCATTGGCCCAAGCCCTAATGCATGGCAACCGATGACAGCTTGGGGCCTGAGCGAAAGTCCGCCGTCCGGAAGGAGCAATTCGGTGATGCCGAAACGCAACCTTGATGTTGGGAAATAAGCGGAATCCGCCGTCGCGGGCGTCCAGTTGGCGTTACCAATTGTGCCCTTTTTGGGTAGGGCACCCCGCAGAATCTGCGGTCGAAGGTGTCCAGTTGGTGTAATGGATTGTGCCCTTTTGTTGGGACAACCCACAGAATCTGAGGTCGAGGGCGTCCACTTGGCGTAATGGATTGTGACTTTTTGGGTAGGGCAACCCACGGAATTAGCGGCCAAGAGTGTCCAGTTGGTGAAACGAATTGTGACTTTTTGGGTAGGACAACCCAAGGAATATGAGGCCGAGACCACTATGAAATGTGTCTGAAACGACAGAGTGCACTGGCTAGCTCTGACGTTGCTCCGGCTTGGCGTGATTCAAACCGATCGAATGCAAATAAAGTCCTTTTAGCGCCCCAAGCGCCGCTTTTTGGAAAGGACCTTGAATGAAAAAAATCGATCCTCTTGCCCAGACCTGCGAGTTACGTGAAGCCTGGCGCAGTTTTGCAACAAAACATGGCCTCGCCGCATCCGAGGCTGCCGCAAGTCGATTCACCACCGTCCACTCGACAAGCCTGATTGAGGCTGGGGTCATGCGCAAAACAGGGCGTCGATGGTGGGTAGACCGCGAGTTGTTTGAATATGCCGCGCTGTGCGTTTTGCGCGGTTTGCCGGTATCAGTCAAAGGCATCTGGAATCAGGTGGAGATTTGATGCCGATGCAATGCGCCTCCACCACCACGAAGGCAAAACGGGCCTCAACAACCTGCAATGAGTTCGACTCGGGGACCCGAGCCACTGTTCGGGCTTCAGACGTCGTCAAGTCGGCCAGTGATGCCCTAAAAGGCAAACGGGGCAACCATGACTAAACAGACATCTTGGCGCGACCATCGTGTGCTGGTGTTCAAGGGCAGCCGCGACACCAACAAACACGACATCCTTGAGCGGGATTACGAGACGCGGACACTCGGCGAAATCTTTGGGATGGAGCCGGGTTCGGATGTTAAGAATGAATCGCTTGCGATGATCCCATCTGCCTACGCCCGTTTCGACGGCAGAGCGCACAGTGTGCAGCGGGAAAAGGGGCAGTTCGTCGCACTGACCGCGGACATCGATAAAGGCAACCATTCATATTGGGATATTGAAGGCGCGGCACTGAGTCTTTTCGGTCGCACAATCGATTGCCGCATCTACTCCAGCTCCTCTGCCACATCAGAAGACAAGCGTTGGCGGATCATTGCGCCGCTGGCAGAGCCAATGAAGTTTGACGATTGGAATCTCTGGCAGCGCACGTTATATGCCCATCTAGAAGAGAGGCTCGGCACACCAGTTGATTGGAGCTTGGCTCGGGCGGCGCAGCCTGTGTATCTGCCAAATGTTCCCCCCACCGGCAGACACCCGAACGGCAAGCCGATCTATTACGTCACTCAGGTATTGCTAGGCGAACCGATCACACCGGACAACGCCGCTGCGCTACCAGCCATTGAGCTGGTCAGGCAAGCCGATGCCGCGGACGCTCAAAAGGCTGAATTGGCACGCCACGAGGCGCTTGAGCGCTTAAAAAATCGACAGTCTGATCCGGGCTACAGGGGCAGCCCAATCGAGGCCTACAACGCCGCTCATGGCATTGATGACTTATTGCCCGCCAACGGGTATGTCGAGGGCAAGAGGAACCACTGGCGTAGCCCTTACCAAACCGGGAAGACCTTTGCGACGAAAGTGTTCGGCGACTATTGGGTGAGCCTCAGCGAATCGGACGCCGGCGCCGGTCTTGGGAGAGGCTGCACCTCTGGCAGGTTCGGCGATGCATTTGACATTTACTGCCACTTTGAACATGGCGGTGATGTGTCAAAGGCGGTAAAGCAGGCTGCCATTGATCTGGGGCTGAAACAGGCAAAAGAAACTCGGCGGGAATTACAACAGCGCGAAAACGTGGACATACAAGAGGAGGAGCCAGCCGAAGTCGAGTCGGTGCTTTCACTTGAGGCTATGCTGAACAGCCTGGTTTTTGTGGCCGATGGCAGCTACGTGACGCTGTTGGAACGACCCCGGCAAGGTTGGTCTCTCGCCGACGCAAGGAATCTGTTTAAGCCCAGCTACACAACCATTGAGGCTCCCGGAGGACGCGTTAAGGAGATCAGCACCATTGGCCTTTGGCTCAAAGATGCTGCGCGCTTGCAGGTAGATAAGCGTACATTTGCACCGGGAAGGTCAAGATTTTGCACTGACCCTGAGGGCGCAACAGCAATCAATACATGGTCACCCATTTTGCGCAAAGCGGTTGATCCCGAATTCCAGACCTATGCAGTGCAGGTGTTTTTAAATCAAGTTGCCTTTCTCTTCCCTGAGGAAATCGAGCGCAACGTGTTTCTTGACTGGTTGGCCCATATCGAGCAACGGCCCGGTGAATTGCCTCATTATGGTTGGCTGCATATTTCAAGCAGGACCGGAACAGGTCGGAATTGGTTAGCCAGCGTACTGGCCCGGGTTTGGCGGGGCATGGTCGCCCCTAACGTCGATCTACCCGCCCTGCTTGACTCGGCCTACAACGGGCCTCTGAGTGGGCGTGTGCTGGCCCTAGTTGACGAGGTCCGGGAAGGAGGTAACTCAGACGTCTATAAGCATGCGCAAAAGATCAAATCTCTGGTAAACGCCGAAACGCGCCAGATAAACCCAAAATATGGCCGGATGAGTCTGGAATACAACTCTTGCCGCTGGATGGTATTCAGCAATCACAATAATGCCTTACAGCTAGACGACCAGGATAGACGCTGGCGAGTGGCGATGTTGGAGGTTGACCCAAGACCACCGGAAGACTACGAGGAGATGTATCAGGCACTAGCTGATCCAAGGTTCACGGATGCTATCGGTTTATTCCTGAAACACCGCGATATCCGCCACTTCAAGCCAGGTGAAAGACCGCCCTTGAACAAAGCTAAACAAATGGTGCTGTCTGCGTCACGGTCAGAAACCCGTATTGCGGCGGATGAATTGCTGGAGCTATGGGGTTCGGATGTCATCACCAATCAGAGTGCTGCCAGTTGGCTAAGTCAGGGTAATGACAACGCCCTAAGTAGACAGATGCGTCGGGTTTTGGAGGAGGTAGGGGCCGTTCAGTTGCTTGACAAAAAAGCGAACCCAAAAATGTTCCATCCAAACGGTAAATCAGCAAAAGCATGGGCGCTGCGTGATGCCGCCATCTGGCAATCCGCTGACAAGCGGGTAGTTGAGACAGAGATTGAACGGGGCGAGAGGTCTAGCACCAATCATGAGTTTGCCAACGCGGTGGGGTGGCGTTATGGGACATGACCTCGAGAAGCATATAGCTAGTCAGTTTTTTCGAAAATTGCTCTACGATTTCTGTACGGTGTACGTTTCTGTACGGTTTTTACAAAAGAGTTGTTTTCAATTTGAGGGAATTTTTATCTATAGGATTTTCCGAAAGGCGTACCAACCGTATAGAGCGTACACACCTACGTTGGCCGGTGACAGAACAGCGTCGCCGACTCGCTCTCGCGCGCACGCGCACGCGAGGCATTGCCCCGCCCTTGTCGAGCCGAGCGTGATACAAAAGCCCATCAAACCTCTAGACTTATGTCGTATGAAGACTAATGGGGATGGGGTATGAATGAGCCGGTTAGCGGTGACATCGCTGATGTCGTTGACCGCATTGTTGAGCGCTCGGTGGAGCGCAAGCGCCGCACCTCTGAGGTTGCAAGAAAACAGCGGTCAGAGCACAGCCTGGTCAATAAGGCGGTCCACGCCGCTGGCGGTGAGGCCCAGGTATTTCACCTCATCGCCGGTGGAATGACGACGAACAAACTCTGCGCTATTTTGGGGGTTGCTCCGGGGACCTTTTACGACTGGGTAGAAAGGGTGCCAGCTAGGCGAGAGACCCTAAACCGGGCAAGAGAAATCGCGGCGCACTCGCTGGCCGACCAGGCCCTTGAGATCGCCGACGACGCTACACCACAAGATGTTCAGGTTGCCAAATTACGCTGCGACTTACGTCTCAAATTAGCCGCTAAACACAATCACGGTTACTACGGCGATAAGTCCGCCCCGGCCGTCAACGTGGACCTTGGCGGCCTGGCCCTGGACGCTCTACGTTTGCGAGCGGTAGATCGCGAGGAAGGTTGACAGAAATCGCATCCCAGTTAACCAAATACATGAATAGCCAGTCAATCTCTACCTTATTTTCAGAGGGTTAGGCGCCAAACTCGGCACTGTGTAATTGCTCTGGCATTCTGGCAATTCCCAACCTTAAACAGTAAGGGTGGGAATTAATGTGTGTTTGCGCTAAGTACTGGCAGTCCCTAGTCTCCGACCGAGCCGTCTCTCTTCATCCGAGCGGGAAACACTAAACCCGGTTTCGCAGCACGGACTGCCGCCCTCCGGCCAAGACTAGAAGTAAATAAATCATGGAAAACCCCTATTTGTTGATATATCAACTAATTGAAGAATCAAAGACATCCAGCCACAACGGCTGGAGTCTTCAATAACAGGAGTCTCGGTCATGAAACACTCTCGACGCAAGATATTGCTCACAACGGCAATTACAGCGCTCAGTCTGCATGCTTTCAGTGCGCAGGCTGCGCCCGTAAAAATTGGCATCGTTGGGCCTTTCTCTGGCCCCTTCGCACATTATGGCGTACTTTTCAAGGGAGGCGTAGAGTCTTACCTAGCTTCTCAAGGCGGCAAGCTTGGAGGACAAGCAGTAGAGATTATTTATCGGGACTCAGGCGGCCCGAACCCTGGCGGCACCAAAGCAGTTGTACAGGAATTGGTCGTCAAAGACAAAGTTGACTACCTCGGTGGCTTTATCTTCACCCCCAACGCAATGGCGATCGCACCGATCATCCAGCAATCAAAAACACCAACCGTCATCTTTAACGCTGCGACTTCAGTTATTACTGCGAAGTCTGACTACTTTGTCCGTACCTCATACACCCTTTGGCAGGTTACTGTCCCTGAGGCGCAGTGGGCCGCTAAACAAGGTATCAAGCGCGTCGTAACAGCAGTGTCTGATTACGGCCCTGGCATCGACGCAGAGAACGCCTTCAAATCCGAATTCACAAAACAAGGCGGTCAAGTTGTTGAGTCAATTCGCATGCCAATGAGCACAAAGGACTTTGCTCCTTTCGTACAACGTATCAAGGCCACCGGGGCCCAAGCGGTATACACGTTCCTTCCTGGCGGTCCGCCTAATCTTGGATTTGTCAAAGCCTATAACCAGAACGGCTTAGCAGACGCAGGTATCCGCTTCTTAGGTACGGCTGAGATGGATGAATTTGACTTGCAAAAATTTGGCGATGATGCGATCGGTCTAACCACGGCCTTCCACTACTCAGCGGCACATGACTCGGAAGCCAATAGGCGCTTTAAGTCTGCCCTGAAAGCCACTGCGCCCAAAGCAGTAGCAAATTATGCGTCTGTCGGAGCTTGGGATGGCATGTACGTCATTGAACAGATGATTCAAGCCACGAAAGGAAAGCGCGATGGTGACAAAGCCATGGCAGCGGCAAAATCGTTGAAATGGGAGAGCCCACGAGGCCCAGTGAGCATCGATCCGCAAACACGGCATATCACCCAAAACGTTTACCTGCGAAAAGTTGAAAAAACAACTGATGGGTTGGTAAACCGCGAGGTCCAAAACTTCGGCGCGCAACGCGACCACGGTACCAAGCCTTAATGGCTGCGGGGTCAGATCAAGGGCTTTGACTGACCCCGCCACCGTCAGTGATGGAAGAACTCATACTAAACATACTCATCGATGGGACCACCTACGGGATGGTCCTTTTCGTCATTGCTGTAGGAATGTCGGTAACGCTCGGACTGATGCGGTTTGTTAACCTGAGCCACGGTGCTTTTGCCATGATCGGCGGTTACGTCACTGCTCACTGCATACAGGCCTGGGGCTTTGGCTTTTTTTCAGCCACACTCCTTGGGATCCTTTTCACGATTGCTCTAGCGGGGGCTTTAGAGCACATGCTACTTCGACACTTGTATCGGCGCTCTGAACTCACACAAGTACTCTTTACGATCGGCTTGAGCTTCTTTTTAATTGCGACCACAAATGCAATAGCTGGACCACAAATACAACTCATTGCCCTGCCCGAATGGTTAAAAGCTCAGGTAGATCTGGGATTTCGGGTATTACCTGCACAGCGGCTGCTTGTAATTGCTGTCGGGGTGATTGTTTTAGTGGCTATTTCCTACGCGGTTGCCAAAACACGCTTCGGCGTATGGCTCAGAGCGGCCGTTGACAACCCAGATGCCGCCGCCTCACTGGGGATACCCATTCGGCTAGTGCAGTGGGCAACATTCGCTTGTGGAGCCGCCTTAGCGGCATTGGGTGGTGTTCTCGGCGCCGAGCTTATGCCGCTGGAGCCGTTTTACGCTTTGAAATACCTTGTGTTAGTACTGGTTGTTGTTGCCGTAGGCGGTATGGGAGACATCAAGGGCACATTTATCGCGGCATGGCTGCTAGGCACCATCGATACAGCCAGTCAATACCTGGCATCCAGCTGGGGAGGAATATTTTTCTTCATCGCAATGATTTTGTTTCTTGCTAGGCGGCCGGACGGCATCCTGAAAGCAAGAGAGACATGAGCAGCATGAATCCCAATAAACGCCATGACTCGCCCCTATTTTCACCGCTTCTGGTGGTTGTCGCGGGCTTAGCATGGTGGTTTTTCTTACCTGATCAGCTGGGCCTCCTCACCAAACTAGCCTACACCGCCTTATTTGTTATCTCACTTGACCTTGTTGTCGGAATCGCTGGCCTACCCTCCCTCGGTCACGCTGCCCTCTTTGGTGTTGGCGCATACGCCGCAGGAATATTTGCCACTTTTGTAAGCCCAGACCCGCTAGTTGGACTGTTCATCGGGGCGTTTGCTGGCAGCTTGACTGCAGCATTAAGTGGTTTGTTTTTGTTGCGATTCCAAGGATTCACATTTTTAATGCTGACTGTAGCAACATCACAAGTTCTGATGAGCCTGGCAAATAAGTTTCGCGACCTCACCGGCGGCGATGATGGTCTCGCAAGCTACGTCATGGGAAGTGTATTTGGCATTTGGGATTTCGACCTCTACGGCAAGGTGGCTTCGCTATATGCTATTGCCGCACTGGCCATCGGTTACTTTGTGGCCTTGAAATTTAAGTCGTCACCTTTCGGACTATCCGTTCGAGGCATCCACGAAAACCGAACACGGATGATCGCCATCGGCACCCCAATATTCCTTCGACTCTGGGTCACCTACGTATTCGCTGGCCTATTAGCAGGCATTGCTGGCGCTGTATCTGCACAGACAAATGGAATTGTTGCCTTGGACAGCCTCAGCTTTAATTTATCCGCTGAGGCCCTAGTCATGTTGATCTTGGGCGGTGTTGGGCGACTGCATGGCGCTGTCCTTGGAACACTAATTTTTGGCGTCCTCCATCACACTGCAGCTTCACTTAATCCTTATCACTGGATGTTTGTTGTAGGCGCCATCCTGATGGTCGTTGTCGTAGTTCCCCGCGATAAATTATTTGCCACGCTGAAGTCATTCGTGCTCAAGCAGCCGAATCGGCAAGGGGCGCAACCATGACAACTTCACTTTTTGCCACTCAACTGAATAAGGCTTTTGGTGATTTGGTTGTTACGGACAACGTCTCGCTAGAAATTAAAACTGGCGAAAGAGTTGCATTGATTGGTCCCAATGGCGC
Source organism: Bordetella sp. (assembly GCA_038111655.1). Classification (GTDB taxonomy): domain Bacteria; phylum Pseudomonadota; class Gammaproteobacteria; order Burkholderiales; family Burkholderiaceae_A; genus Hahnella. The sequence goes on along the minus strand of JAYNLI010000034.1, from coordinate 4,812 downwards.
TGGAAAAACTACGCTAGTTAATTTACTCAGCGGTGCACTCAAGGCGGACTCAGGTGATATTGGGCTTTTTGATACAGATATAACGGCACTAAATCAGCAGGCCCGGGTAAAGGCTGGGTTAGTCAGAACGTTTCAGATTACAACTTTGGCTCAAGAACTAACAGTCGGGGAACAAATTAGGCTGGCAGTTTTCGAGCGCACGGGAATCGCGACGCACCTCTGGCGATCTGCAAGAGGCTTTTACGAAGTCGAAAGAGAGGCCAGCCAGATAGCGGATTTGATTGGAATAAATTCTTTCGTTGACGAGCCTGTCGAGAGCCTGGCTTATGGAGTGCAGCGGCTAGTTGAAATAGCTATTGCACTGGCACTGAAACCAAAAGTACTTTTATTAGATGAACCGATGGCTGGTGTACCACGCGAGGACGAAGGAAGGCTAATTAGGGCACTTGATTCCCTTCCCGATGAATTGTCAGTCTTGATCATCGAACATGACATGGACTTAGTATTCAAAATGGCAACCAGAATCATCGTGATGGCAGAAGGTCGCGTTATTGCCGACGATGCGCCCGAAAAGATTCAACATAACTCGAAGGTCCGAGAGGTATATCTAGGGCAAAGTTCATGACTACGCCAATTTTAGATATCAAGGCCCTCACAGCAGGGTACGGAAAGACAACCATCATTAGCGATGTGAATATGTCGGTCTACCCTGGGGCAAGACTCGCGCTACTTGGCCGCAACGGGGTTGGGAAAACGACCCTGCTCAGAACTGTTATGGGCCTTTGCCCCAAAAGCAAAGGGGAAGTAATCTGGCAAGGTCGGCCAATCGATTCGTACTCCACACACGAGAGAGCGGTGCTCGGGATCGGCTACGTTCCGCAAACTCGCGACATTTTCCCGAGTCTTACGGTTGAGGAAAATCTGATCACTGGCCTGAAAAATCGAGCAAAAGCAGAAATTGCACAAGCGTACGAGTGGTTCCCGCGTCTGGCACAGCGTCGCCGCAATCTGGGCAACCAACTATCTGGTGGGGAACAACAAATGTTATCCATTGCAAGGGCGCTTCTAGGCCAGCCAAAATTGCTTTTGCTTGATGAGCCCTTGGAGGGACTTGCGCCACTAATCCGCGACGAATTAGCGGCTACGATAAGCCACCTTGGTGATCAAGAGAACTTGACCGTTGTCATGATCGAACAGCACCTGCGAGAAGCACTAGCCTACGCCCAAGACGTTGTGATCATGGACCGTGGTCAAGTTGTTTATACAAAAAAAGCGAAGGATCTTCAGCATGAGCCGGAGATTCTTGAACGGTATGTTGGGCTCACAAACGCCCATTAAGGTGTTATCGGAAGGATAGGAAATGAACATCAACACAATTCCAGAATTAGACATCGACCCGTACTTGGAAGAAAACCTAATTGATCCATATCCCATGCACGAGACTATCCGCGAGGCCGGCCCTGTGGTGCGGCTAAAGCCGTACCCTGATATGGTCGCTTGCGGTCGACATGCGGAAGTGCACGCCGTACTGAACGATTGGGAGACATTTATCTCGGGCGCTGGCGTCGGTTTAACAAACTTCAATAAAGAAGAACCCTTTCGACCCAAAAGCTTGATTCTTGAAGCAGATCCACCGCTCCATACGACAACCCGAGCGGTGCTATCTCGCATCCTCAGTCCGAAGACAGTCACACAAATACGTGAAACTTTCACTTTGGTAGCCGAGCAAATGGTAGAGCGTTGCATCGAAAAGCAGGAAATCGACGGGATAGCAGATTTAGCTCAACCGTACCCCCTAAAGGTTTTTCCTGATGCCGTCGGGTTGGGCGAAGATGGTCGAGAGAATCTTTTGCTGTACGGCGATATGGTTTTCAATTCAATGGGGCCCAGGAACGCATTGTTGGCGAAAAGTGCCGAACGCGTGCAATCCGTAACGAATTGGATCATGACAAATTGCCAGCGAGATAATCTCAAGCCTAATGGCTTTGGAGATCAAATCTATCAAGCCGCTGACTCAGGTGAAATTACTCAAGACCAAGCGCCGATGCTGGTGCGATCATTCCTTTCAGCAGGGGTCGACACAACAATCAATGGAATTGGTAACGCACTGTTCTGCCTTGCGCATCACCCCGAGCAATACGCCAAACTGCACGCTAGCCCAAACCTTGCACGTCAGGCCTTCGAGGAAGCCCTGCGGTATGAGTCCACAGCCCAGACTTTTTACCGAACGACAAGCAAGCCCTGTCAGATCGCCGATGCAGAAATTCCCGGAGATATAAAAGTGTTGGCATTGCTCGCTTCAGCAAACCGTGATCCACGGAAATGGGATGAGCCAAACGCCTACAACATCGAACGACGCGCAACGGGGCATGTCGGCCTTGGCGCCGGAATCCACGGCTGCGTTGGTCAAGCAATCGCAAGACTTGAAGGCGAGGTTGTGTTAACCGCAATTGCAAAAAGGGTCAAAAAGATTGAAGTCTCAGGGCGCCACACCCGTCGCCTAAATAACACCCTTCGTGCTCTCGAGACGCTTCCACTAAGACTAATCCCCGCCTAAGCGAAAGGAAACCAATAATGGGAGTCGCAATCTTCAAATTACCTGATGGGAAAGACGTTTCAGTTGATGTCCCAGACGGTGAAAGCCTGATGCAAGCCGCCTCTAATGCGGGCATAGGAGGCATCATCGCTGAGTGCGGTGGTTCTGCCATGTGCGCAACGTGCCATGTGTATGTGGACGGGCAATGGTTGGATGCTCTCTCGGCTCCTCTGGCAAACGAGTTGGAGATGCTGGATTGCACTGTCTCTCCAAGACTGGCAAACAGTCGACTCTCATGCCAAATCAGGATGACACCCACACTATCCGGAATTAGCGTTACGGTCCCAGACGCTCAGTAGCTAACCAACAACCTAATACTCACTAAGACCATGCCTCGGGCAAAACTAACGTCAAATAAGCGCGTCGTTGACTTAGAGCACTACGTACCCGGATATTTAACCTGGGTCTCAAACAAGCTTTCACGAGGGGCATCAGCCGCCTATCTCCGAACTTGGGGTGTGGGCATCGAAATATGGCGCCTGATGGTCCTGCTGGCAGTCGACGGCAAGCTAACCGCTAATGATGCGTCACGCGTGATTGGCATGGACAAGGCCTCCGTGAGTCGGTGCTTTAAATCGATGGCAGATCAAGGCATCGTCGAAATGCAGCTTGACAAATCAGATGGCCGACTACGAGTCGCAAAATTCACGGCCAAAGGCCGGTCGATACATGACGAAATCATAGGGCTGGCTCTAGAGCGCGAGCGAGCTTTTCTGAGCGTATTGTCGGAGAGCGAATCTCGACAATTTTTAGGGTATTTGGTTCGTTTGCACGAAAATTTACCCGTGGTTGAAAGTGCGACGGACATTTACCTGGCTAAATTTCACTCAGAGTTGAGTCCACAAAGAAGCCGAAATTGATAAAAAGAAAGCCCGTCATTATTGTGGGCGGAGGGCATGCCGCCGCACAACTATGTATCGCCCTAAATGGTCTTGGCGCCTCCTCTGACATAACTGTGATATCGAACGAAGACCACCTTCCTTACCAACGACCACCGCTATCAAAGAGCTTTTTAAAAAACAATGATGAAGAGGCGGCTCTTATTCGCAACAGCGGCTGGTATCTTGACGTCGGGATCGATATCACCTTAAACACCAAAGTCGATTCACTCGACCTTACTCAGAAAGTCGTATCTTTATCCAATGGCGACGTTCACGCTTATGAGCGTTTGGTATTGGCAACAGGAACTCGGGCAAGGCCGTTACCAAATCTTGATGTAACGCCGCCGAATGTTTGTTATCTGCGCAGTCTCGCCGATGCCAAGAAGCTACGCGAGAGGATAACTGACGCTCGTAATGTCGTTGTGATCGGCGGTGGCTTCATCGGACTAGAAGTTGCTGCGACATGTCAATCATTGGGAAAGACGGTAACTGTTGTCGAGATGTCCCCGCGATTATTGGGGAGGTCAGTGTCTGAGCAACTAGCAGAATTTGTAAAAAACGCACACGAATCTGAGGGTATCGAGTTTCTCTTCAACAGCAAGGTTCACGGCGTTAAGACACGTAATGGTGCAGCTGCTTGGGTCTCAGTTAATGGCGAGGATGTGCCATGCGATCTGTTGCTCGTCTCCGTCGGGGCTGAGCCAAGGATTGATCTGGCTCAGGCAGCTGGCCTTCAATGCGATAACGGCATCTTGGTTGATCCGTATCTACAGACAACAGACCCCAGTGTTTACGCATTAGGCGACTGCGCCAGCTTCATCATGGCGCCATTGGGAAGGGTGCGCCTGGAATCGATTCAAAATGCAAATGATCAAGCCAAAACGCTCGCAGCCAACCTAACTGGAGGGCGAGATCGTTATTCCGCCCTACCCTGGTTTTGGTCTGAACAGGGGAATTTGCGATTGCAAATGACTGGCATTGCATATTCTTTGACAAAAACTATAACACGACCCTTCAAAGGAGACATGGGTTTCACCCTCTTCCACTATTCAGAAGATAAATTGGTAAGTGTGGAATCGATTAATGCGCCCGCTGACCACATGAAGGCTCGAAAGCTTTTGGAGAGAGGGATCTCTCCACCGGATGCACTAGTAGCAGATGCTGGTGTCGACATCAACACCTTGCTATGATCTAACGCATTGACTCTTTTCGCGGAAAGGCCAACTGGGTAGATCAGCGACCTTATATCCAACTAGGTGGCGATTGATATCTCTAGTTCGTTAATTTAGCTGGCTCCCCGAGCAGGGCTCGAACCTGCGACCTGCGGATTAACAG
>JAYNLI010000033.1:0-14548 GCA_038111655.1 Bordetella sp. | reverse complement strand
ATCGCCAATTGGTTGAAGGCCTACAAAAGGGCGACGAAATTGTCTCGGCCGCGGGTATTGTGGGCAAGGTCACCGAGGTTGACGATGCTTACATTACGGTAGACGTAGGCTCGGGCGACAAGCAAATTAGCATGGTGATGCAACGCCAAGCCGTGCAAACCCTTCTGCCCAAGGGCACCATTAAAACCATTAGTTAATTCATGAATCGTATCGCCTGGTGGCGGCTCGCCCTGATGGGGCTGGCCGTTGCCTTTGGTCTTCTTTACACGCTGCCAAACTTCTTTGGTGAGAAGCCTGCGGTTCAAATTTCAACAGCCAAGGCCACGCTGAAGGTTGAGTCCGTGTTGGCCGAACGCGTTCAGCAGGCCTTACAAGCAGCGGGCATTGAACACCAGGGTGTTCGCTTTGAAGAAAACAACACCGGCAACACGGTGCGTGTGCGCTTTGCCGACACCGATACCCAACTTAAAGCCAAAGACCTCATTGAATCCACCCTGAACCCAGGTAGTCTTACCGGGCGAGGTCTTCCTGCAAGCCAGACTGAAAACTCGGCCGCACAAAAGGCCGCAGAGCGTGTAGAGGTTGTAGGGCCAAGCAATTATGTGGTGGCTTTAAACCTCATTTCCGCTTCACCCGATTGGCTTACGAGTATTCGTGCCTTGCCTATGTACCTGGGCCTTGACCTTCGTGGTGGCGTGCACTTTCTTTTAGAAGTGGACATGGACTCGGCACTAACTAAGCGGCTCGATGCCTTGGTGGGTGAGACACGCACCTTGCTGCGAGATAAGCGCGTTCGACATCAAGGCATTGTGCGCACACGGGACGCGCTCGAAATTAAATTTGCGAGCCCCGAGGTTCGCGAGCAAGGTCTCAAACTTCTTTCCGGGCAGGTCATTGACCTGGACTGGCAAGCCCGCGACACAGGCGCCGAACTCCTATTGGTGGGAAGGCTGAAACCCGCCAACGCCATGCGTATCCAAGAGTTTGCCCTAAAGCAGAATATCACCACTCTTTCCAACCGAATTAACGAACTGGGCGTGGCCGAGCCCATTGTTCAGCAGCAAGGCGCCGACCGTATTGTGGTTCAGCTACCAGGCGTACAGGACACGGCCAAGGCCAAAGACATTCTTGGTCGAACGGCCACACTGGAAGTACGCATGGTGGAAGACTCCCCCGAAGCCGCTGCAGCCTTGCTTGCAGGCCGCCCACCTGCAAGCGTAGATGTTTACCAAGAACGTGGTGGCGTGCCACTAATGCTGAGGAAAGAAGTGGTGCTTACCGGCGAAAACCTAACCGATGCCCAAGCCGGCTTTGACTCCCAAAACCCACTTGAGCCTGCGGTACACCTAACGCTTGATAGCAAGGGGACGCGTATCTTTCGCGAAGTCACGCGAGAGAACATTGGCAAGCGTATGGCCATTCTTCTTATTGAAAAGGGCAAGGGCGAGGTTATTACAGCACCCGTGATTCGCGGCGAAATTCCTGGTGGGCGGGTTCAGATTAGTGGTCAGATGACAACGGTAGAGGCTGCTGAAACTGCCCTGCTGCTGCGTGCCGGCTCGCTTGCGGCCCCCATGGAGATTATCGAAGAGCGTCTTATTGGGCCAAGCTTAGGCGCGGACAATATTGCCAAAGGGTTCAATGCCACCGCCTGGGGCTTTGTAGCCATCTCTCTTTTCATGATGGCTTATTACACCTTGTTTGGTGTGGTGTCGGTGCTGGCGCTTTCTCTTAATTTGCTGCTGCTCTTTGCCCTGCTATCTATTTTGCAGGCCACGCTAACTCTTCCCGGTATAGCCGCCATGGCCCTAACCCTGGGCATGGCCATTGATGCCAACGTGCTTATTAACGAACGGGTGCGGGAAGAAATTCGTGGGGGCTTGAACCCGCAGGTAGCGATTGCCACAGGTTACGACAAGGCCTGGGCAACTATTCTTGATTCCAACATCACAACGCTGATTGCTGGTATTGCCTTGCTTGCCTTTGGCTCAGGCCCCGTGCGGGGCTTTGCGGTGGTTCATGTACTTGGCATTCTTACCAGCATGTTCTCGGCCGTCTTCTTCAGCCGAGGGCTTATTAACCTTTGGTACGGCAGCCGTAAAAAGCTGAGCCGACTAGCCATAGGCTAAGCCATGGACCCATTTGACAAGGTAATAGGCTAAGAACTATGGAGTTTTTTCGTTTAGAACGCACTATTCCATTCATGCGACACGCAGTGGTGCTGAACCTCATTTCCTTCTCGCTCTTCATTGCTGCCGTTGTGGCTATTGCCTTGCGGGGTCTTGCATTCTCTATTGAGTTCACCGGTGGCACGGTGATGGAGATTTCTTACCAACAGACCGCACCCCTAACTGAGGTTCGAGCCACAGTGCAGGGCTTGGGATACGAAGACGCCCAGGTGCAGAACTTTGGCTCCTCGCGCGACCTTCTAATAAGGCTTCCCCTGCGTGGCGAAAGCAGCAAGAATCAAGCCCAAGAGGTATTCGAAGTTATTGCTACTCAAGCTAAGAACGCAGGCGCAAGTTCCAGTGGGTCCTCGAGCACTGCATCGACGCTAGAAGGAGGCTCTGCATCATCGGCTGCAAGCAATAGCCCAGAACTTCGACGCGTGGAGTTTGTGGGGCCCCAAGTAGGTGCCGAGCTTGCCACTGACGGCCTCATTGCACTTCTGTTTGTGATTGTGGGCATCATGATCTATCTGGCCATTCGGTTTGAGTGGAAGTTTGCGGTGGCCGCCATTGTGGCGAACCTGCACGATGTGGTCATTATTCTTGGTTTCTTCGCAGCCTTTCAGTGGGAGTTTTCCCTTTCGGTTCTAGCGGCGGTGCTTGCGGTGCTGGGCTATTCGGTGAACGAGTCGGTGGTGGTAGCGGACCGTATTCGTGAGAACTTTAAGCGTATGCGCAAGGCCAGCGTACAAGAGGTGATTGATAACGCCATTACCCGAACCATGAGCCGCACCGTCATTACCCATGGAACCACCGAGGCGATGGTAATTACCATGCTTATTTTTGGCGGACCTGCCCTCTTCTACTTCGCAGTGGCCTTAACTATTGGCATTGTCTTTGGTATTTATTCCTCCATCTTCGTCATGTCGCCCATCACCATGTGGCTAGGCATTAAGCGCGAAGACCTCGTAAAGCCCGTGAAGACTAAGGATGAGGTTTTAAGTCCTTAACAACAGAGGTCTCTTGCCCTTTTAAATAGGTAGTGACAAGGCAGCGCTCATCCCCCAAGGAAAGCAGCGCGAATAAATCCTCCGACAGACTATTCGTGGTTTGTAACCGCCGGTCAAGAATATCAATAGATGCCGGATTAATAACCTGTATATCCGCCTCTTTACCAGGCGCAAAATTCCCGATACATCTATCCAGACCAAGAGCTTGTGCTGACCCTAGTGTCGCAAGAAAAAAAGCGCCTTCCGGGCTCAATGTCTGGCCACGAAGCTTGCTCACCTGATAAGCATTCAACATTGTTTTCAGCATACTCATACTCGTACCGGCGCCAACATCGGTACCCAGGCCCACCTTAATCCCCGCCAAAACGGCAGACTGGAGGTCAAAAAGCCCAGAACCTAGGAATAAATTTGAGCTGGGACAAAAGGCAATTGAGGCGCCGCGATCTGCCATAAGCAAACGATCCTTGTCGTTAAAGTAAATGCAGTGCCCCATAATGGCGCCCGATCCAAGTTGGCCAAAGTGATCATAGACCTGGCAATAACTTTCAGACCGTGGATACAGAGAGGAAACCCAACGACATTCTTCGGTGTTCTCTGCCAAATGAGACTGCAGAAAAAGAGGTGGGGCTATTGCGCCTTTTTTGTAAATCGAATCCTGGAAAAGTTCGCCCACCCACCGCATCTGATCCTCCGTTGAAGTGGGCGCGAATCTTGGGGTGAGGCTATAACCAAGTCGACCACGGCCGTGCCAACGCTCAATGAGTGTTCGTGTCGCCTCAAGATCCTTTCCATTTAAATCATACTGGACCAAGGTTGTGGGAGCGTTACGATTCATAAGGGTTTTGCCCGCCAAAATACGCATACCCAACTTCTCGGCTTCAGAAAATAAGGCCTCACAAGAGGCCTGATGAACCGATGCGAAGATTGAGGCAGTCGTTACACCGTGCGAGAGCATGGTGCGCAAAAAGTAGTGCGCCGTATCGCGAGAAAGCTCTTCACTTAGAAACTTTTCTTCAGCGGGAAAGGTATAACGCTCAAGCCAACTTAATAAAGTTTCACCATAGCTCGCAATGATGTCGAGTTGAACAAAATGGGTATGCGCATCAATGAAACCGGGCAGAATCCAGTATGGGCGATGGTCTTGCACAGCGCAGCCGGCGGGCAAAGAAGGTAATAAAGTCTCAGCCTCGCCAAGCGCGCTGATGAGCCCCTCATCATTAATAATCAGGAGTCCATCATCAAGATACTGAGGTTGCGGATCAAGCGCAGACCGGCCAAGCAAATGAAAAAGGCGACCTCGTAATGCCTTCACGAGGTCGCCTGACGTCGATCAATGCTTAGAAAAGGTGTACGACCCATTAATCCCTTTGGGTTAAGACTTGGGTAGCTTTGAAGTCACACCTTCAACGTAGTAGTTCATTCCGCCTAAGTCTTTGTCCGACATAACTGTCCCGGAAGCAAGACGTTGCTTACCGTCTTGATCGATAACGGGGCCTTTGAAAGGATGAAACTTGCCCGACTTCATTTCAGATTCAATTTGAGCCACCTTTGATTTCACTGCAGAGGGTACAGCATTACTTATGGGCCCAAGCTTGATCATGCCCTCCTTTGTTCCACCCCAGATGTTGTCAGGCTTCCAATTACCAGCAAGAACCTGATTCACAACTTTGGTGTAGTAATCGCCCCAGTGATGGGTGCATGCGGACAGGTGAGCTTTAGGGCCGTACTTGGACATATCGGAGTGATAACCAAAGGCATAAACCCCTTTCTCCTCGGCGGCCTGAACAACAGCGGTGGAGTCGGTATGGTGCGTCAGAATATCGGCCTTAGAGTCAACGAGCGTCATTGCCGCCTGTCTCTCTTTGCCCGGGTCGTACCAGCTGTTGACCCAAACCACGCGAACCTCCGCTTTCGGATTTACACTGCGAGCGCCCCGAATGAAGGCATTAATACCCTGAAGTACTTCGGGGATAGGGAAAGCGGCAACGTAACCAAGAACATTGGACTTTGTCATATGGCCTGCAATCACCCCCGTAAGGTATCGCCCCTCATAAAACCGTGCATTGTAATTACCGAAGTTGGGACCTGATTTATATCCTGTGGCGTGCATGAAGACCAACTTGGGGAATTGCTTGGAGACCTTCTCCATGTGGTTCATGTAACCAAAGCTCGCTGCAAAAATAATCTTATTGCCGCTGTTGGCCATCTCGCGAATAACACGCTCTGCATCCGCGCCTTCGGGCACATTTTCAACGTAACTCGCTTTAACTTTACCCGCAAGGGCCTTTTCCATTTGAAGGCGCCCAAGATTATGCTGATAGGTCCAGCCTGCGTCACCAATGGGGCTAACGTAGACAAAACCAATCTTCATGGGATCGGCTGCAAGGGCTGGAGCACCCACTGCGGTAGCCGAGGCAACGGCTGCAGAAGCTTTTAAAAAATAGCGGCGGTCAATAGTCATAGCGCAAGTCCTTATGGTTAAGGGAAACGTTAGTCGGGACGAAAAGGAAGGCCAAGCGAAGCCGGCGAGTTAAGCCGAATAAGTCTCGAATTGCCCGAAATTAATACTAAAACAACAATAGTCACTAAGTAAGGCATGGCTGTAAGTAATTGAGAGGGTATTTCGATTTGAAGGCTCGAAGACTGCACAAACAGCTGGATAACGAGAATACCCCCAAACAAATGCGCCCCCCAAAAAAGTCGAATAGGCCGCCAGGTGGCAAAAACCACGAGGGCCAGAGCAATCCAGCCCCGCCCCGCGACCATATGTTCGGTCCAAAATGGGGTATAAAAAACAGAAAGAAAAGCTCCTCCAAGCCCTGCCATTGCGCCACCAAAGCCAATCGCAAGCAGGCGAATAAGGAGAACGGGAAGGCCGACGGCATGAGCATTCTGAGGCGACTCGCCCACAGCGTTAATAACCAAGCCCAGACGAGATCGGCTCAAGAGCCAGACTACCGCAGCAAAGATCAGCCAACTGAGATAAACAATGGACTGATGCGAGAAAAGAGCCTTACCCACGATAGGTAGGTCGGACAGCCACGGGATGACCCATGGCGCCACAGGCGTTAGAACCTGAGCTTCATAAGCCTTGCCAGAAAATGCCGCGAAACCCGTCCCAAAAATGGCTAAGGCAAGACCTGTTGCAACCTGGTTTGCGAGTAATTTTAAGGTCAAGAGGGCAAAAACCATGGATAACGCTACGCCAGCAGCCATCCCAAAAAGAACGCCCACCCATTCCGATCCATAGCGAAATGCTCCAACAAAGGCTGCGATGGCACCCACCGCCATAATCCCCTCTGCTCCGAGGTTTAACATGCCAGACTTCTCTGTGACCAATTCCCCAAGACCAGCTAACGCAATAGGCGTGGCAGCAATAATGGTGGCAAAGAGTACCGAGGTAAGAAGATCGGTCATGTTGAGCGTCCTTGATTCCCTGCATTTGCAGAGCCCAGCACCAGGCGATAGGTTACAAAAACATCAGCAGCAAGAAGATAGAAGAGCAGCATGCCCTGAAAGACTCGACTCATGGCACTTGGCAGATTTAGGTATTGCTGAGCCTGTTCACCGCCTACGTAAAAAAGTGCCATAACTAGGGAGGCAAAAAGAATACCCAGAGCATTCAACCTGCCAACAAACGCCACAATAATGGCTGCAAACCCATAGCCTAATGACATCTTATCGGTGAGTTGCCCCACGGGGCCAGCAACTTCGGCCATACCGGCAAGCCCTGCGCAAGCTCCGCCAGCCAACATCCCCAGATAGATACCCTGACGATTAGAAAACCCCGCATATAGGGCAGCAAGGGGAGCCTCACCCGACGTGCGCATGGCAAAACCCAAGCGACTGTGATTCATAAAAACGTGGGCCAGAACCAAAAGGCCCAGCATAAAAACAAAAGCCAAATTGAGCCTTTGGCCTTCCACGAGAGTTGGCAAGAGGCTCTCTGAGTCAAACATAATGGTCTGAGGAAAATTAAAGCCCATCGGATCCTTCCAAGGACCGAATACAAGCCAGGAGACCAAAAGCTGAGCAACGTAAACCAACATCAAAGACACAAGAATCTCATTGGCATTGAATCGGCTTTTCAAGAACGCCGGAATAGCTGCCCAGACCATGCCTCCAAGGGTTCCAGCCAGAATCATCGCGACGAGTGAAACGCCCGAAATATCACCTACATACAAGGCAATGCCTGTCGCGAAAATGGCTCCAACAATAAACTGACCCTCTGCGCCAATATTCCAAATTCCTGCACGAAAGCCTACGGCTAAGCCAATTGCACAAAGGGCTAACGGCGTCGCTTTTAACAGAAGCTCCATGACTGCCCAAAAGCTACTGATGGGATTTAGAAAGAAAACCTGAAACCCCTCAACAGGATCTTTACCAAGCAGAGCAAAAATGATCAGACCGCTGACTGAAGTCAGGACAACGGCAAGAAAAGGAGAAGCCCATAACCAAACCGAGGAGGTGGAGGTCCTTCTCTCAAGGCTAATCACTGTGGAGAGCCTTGCGTTGGTGAATGGGCTGCGAGTTCGGTATCTGCGGTATCTGACGACTGCGAGCGCTGGCTAGCTGCACCAAGCTGCCACACTCCCGCCATAAGAAGGCCAAGCTGCGTTGCAGAGGTCTGTTCAATAGGCTGGGGAATGGATAACCGGCCTTCAAAGGCGACGGCAACCTGATCAGCTAAAGCAAAGATTTCGTCGAGATCTTCACTAATAAGCAAAATGGCGCAACCCGACTCACGCAGTTCTTTCAATGACTGCCGCAGCTCGGCGCTCGCACCAACATCAACGCCCCATGTCGGCTGGGCACAGATCAGGACGCTAGGTTGCTGTAGCACCTCTCGACCCACGATAAATTTTTGTAGATTTCCGCCGGATAAAGTGCGGGCAGGTGAATGTATCGATTGACACTTGACTCGAAAGCTATTGACGACTCTTTTAGTAAAGGTCTGCACTTCCGAATAGTTTATAAGACCAAGAGGAGAGACAAATGGCTGAGTGTATTGACCCGTGAGCAGCGCATTATCGGTGAGAGAAAAAGTGGGCGCCGCACCGGTTCCCAATCGATCTTCAGGTATAACGCACAAGCCTGCACGACGACGTTGCGCGACAGACCAATGGCCCGAGGGCCGGCCTTTAATCTTTATTGCCTCAGCCATGTCTCTAGACAGAAGCAACTCCCCCGACAGGGCCTGGACCAATTCACGCTGGCCGTTGCCTGAAACACCGGCAACACCAAGAATTTCTCCAGGATGAACCTGAAAACTTAGCTCACACAAGCTGACACCAAAGGGGTCTGTACTGTCCGTACTTAGCTTATGGACAACCAGTCCAGCGTTATCTTTAGAACGTCTTGGCAATCGGGAGGCAGTCATTGCCCCTAACTTTTTGAAACCGGACAGAACCATAGCTTTATCTTGGCCAATCATCATCTCGGCCAGGCTCGACTCCGTCTCTTGTGTTGGGTCGCAAATACCTGTCACACGGCCATTTTGAAGAACAGTGGCTTGATGGCAGAGATCTCGGATTTCTTGGAGCTTGTGGCTAATGTACAAAATGGCGCAGCCCTCGGCGGATAGTCGCCTTAACATGGCAAAGAGTCGCTCTACCTCCTGAGGCGTTAGTACAGAAGTCGGTTCATCAAGAATAAGTAGCTTAGGCGCCTGCATGAGGCAGCGCAAAATTTCAACCCTCTGCCGCTCTCCTACCGAAAGATCGTGGACATACCGCAGAGGGTTAACATCAAGTCCGTAAGTGCCTGAAAGCTCGTTAAGACGTCTTGTAACATCCCTAAGGGAATCACCGTCGTTCAAAAAGAGTTGCGTGTTTTCGGCAACCGTTAGAGACTCAAAAAGAGAAAAGTGCTGAAAAACCATACCGATGCCCAGACGCCTTGCCATCATGGGGCTCGTCACACGAACCAACTTGCCATTCCATATGATGGCGCCTGAGCTCGGCTGCACGACGCCGTAGACCATCTTCATTAATGTGGATTTACCCGCCCCATTCTCGCCAAGAACAGCATGAATTTCTCCCGGCAAGACCCTTAGGTTAATTTGATCGTTAGCCGTTAGACCAGGGTAGACCTTTGTCAACCGCTGAAGCTCAAGGACTGGGGTAAGACTCACTTCCGTCTATTTACCTGAACTGTTTGCCTGAGTTTTCTCGCGCTCCTTAATGGGAACTGAAAATTGGTAGTCAATATCCCATGGGAAGAAGATCCATTTTTGCTGCTTGAACTCCTTCACATAAGTATCAACTACGGGGCGACCTGCAGGCTTCGCGTAGAGCGTTGCAAAGTAGGCTTTTGGCAGCATCTTCCGGACGTAGGCAGCTGTCTTTCCGGTATCAACCAAATCATCAATTAATAAGAAACCATCGCCATCGCCATCGACCATCTTCAGGACCTCTAAATTACCCTGCTGTTGTTCCGCCTCAACTGAACTGCTCGTGCCGTAGCTTGTAATGCAAACCGTATCAACAAAACGAATGTCAAGCTCACGTGCAATTAAGGCTGCAGGAACTAGTCCGCCGCGAGTAATGGCAATGATTCCCTTCCAAGGGCCCATGTCATGCAAAACCTCACAAAGGTAGCGCGCATCACGATGTAACTCTGCCCAACTAATAATGATTTCGTCGTTGTAAGGGCTCAACGCCCGATTTTCCTGACGAGACTTAAGTGTATCGGATGAAGTGTCAGTCTTCTCATTAGGATCGCCGGAAACGCTATGGGATTCTGCCGACATCGAAGGTCTCCTTTACTTATATTTATAGTTCAACGATTCTGGCTTCTAAAAGCCCATCCAGTAAACCGCTGCTCAATAATAGCCGTAAAGGCATAAAGAATGATGCCGAGAACCGCGAGGACCAAAAGGCCCGCGAAAACAATTTGAACTTGGAAGCTAGCCTGGGCATCGAGCATCAACTTGCCAATGCCAGCGTTCGCCCCAACTGTCTCAGACACCACAGCACCAACAAAGGCTAAGGTAATCGCCACTTTCAAGGAACCAAAGAAATAAGGCAAAGACCTTGGGATACCTACTTTACGCATAATATCTAGCTTTGAGGCACCCAAGGCACGTAGAACATCCTCAAGCTCAGGTTCGGTCGTTGCCAAGCCTGTAGCCACATTCACCACAATAGGAAAGAACGAAATTAAAAACGCCGTAATAACCGCAGGGACTTCGCCGAGACCAAACCATAGGATAAGAACAGGGACCACTGCCACTTTCGGAATGGAATTAAACCCTACGAGCAAAGGATAGACGCCTGCGTAAATAGCTTTATGCCACCCAACTGCAATGCCTAGAAGTAATCCAAACACAGTGGCAAGCGCAAAACCAACCAGGGTCGTCCAAAGCGTTACCCAGGAATTGCTAATAATGGGGTCGCGATACTCCCAGAGTGCATCAATAATCAAACTTGGGGCAGGAAGAATAGTTAGCGGAATATCAAAACCTCTGCAGGCTACTTCCCAAATCACAAAGAGGGCAATGGTAAAAATAGTAGGAGAGACAACCTTGATAAGAAACTGGTCACGATCCATTAGTGCTGCCCTCCAATCATGCTACGCAACTCATGAACGACGTCTTGAAACTCCTGCGTGTAGGTCACCTCAAGATCCCTAGGTCTGGGCAATGCGACCGAACAACGCTTTACGATTCGGCCGGGTCGATTCGACATGACGTATACGGTATCAGCTAAAAAAACGGCTTCTCGGAGGTCGTGGGTAACCAGCATCACAGTCACACCCCGAGCAGCATGAATGTCACGCAGTGCGCACCAAAGTTCTTCACGGGTGAAGGCATCCAGTGCACCAAAGGGCTCATCTAACATAAGAATTTCTGGCTCATGGATGAGTGCCCTGCAAATAGAGGCACGCTGTTGCATTCCACCCGAGAGCTGCCACGGAAACTTCTCTGTGAAGCCGGTTAATCCAACTGAATTCAAAAGCTCTTCAGCTTTTTGCTTGTACTTGGATCGTTGACCCCGAATTTTCTGTCGATGTGGGGGTACGATTTCAAGGGGTAGTAAAACATTATCGATGCAGGTACGCCAAGGAAGTAAGTTGCTATTCTGAAACGCCATGCCCACTGACTTTAGGGGTTTTGTGACCGGTTCACCCGCAACAGAAAGGCTCCCCTGTGACGTTGGGTGCAGGCCGCTGATCAATTTCATTAATGAACTCTTACCACAACCCGACGGTCCAACAACGGCAATGAACTCCCCCTTTTTAATCTCAAGGCTGACATTTTGAATCGCAGGAACCGCAGAAGCTCCCTTCCCGTAAGCCATAGAAACGTTGTCTAGAACCACAAGACCTAACATGCCAGCTTCCTTTCCTATTCTACCTAGGATCAAAACAAATCAATCATTAAGTCTGATTCGAAAAAAGCTCCACGACAAGACAAAATTCGTGGAGCTCTTTTTCTTAAAACCAATGAAACAACGCAATACTTACTTCACCATACGGGCTTCCTTAGAAGGCAAAAACTCAGAGGTAAATATGTCACTGGCTTTGGGCTTGTTCGAATATTTAAAGGTCAGGCCGATCTGATCGATCGAGCGAGAGAGTCTTGACATATCGACACCCCCAAAGCCATTTTTCTTGACATCTTCGGTCACAAAATTCTTAGATATGGCAAGTTTGAGTCGCTCAAGTTCAACATCACGCTTGGCAATTGCATTACGCTTCATTAACGAATCGATAGCGACCTCAGGCGAGGTAATCGTGTCTTGATATCCCTTAATAGTTGCCCGAATAAAGCCGGCAACAGCCTTTGGATTTGATTTTGCGAATTCTGGATTTGCAATAATTACATTTCCATAAAGGTCCAGACCATAGTCACGCATAAGCATGACGGTTATATCGTTGCCTGATACGCCATTTGCCTTCAGATTCATGTAAGACGAAAACCAAAAGCCGGTGATGGCATCAACCTTACCTTGAGCAAGCATCGGCTCACGAACAGGGAAACCCACATTTTCGATTTTGACCTTGCTGGCATCAATCTTGTTGGCGTCAACAAAAATTGGCCATTGAGCATAGGCGCCATCGGGGGCAGGGGCACCAAGCACGCGGCCCTCGAGATCTTTGGGCTTACTAATGCCTGTTTTCTTAAGCGTGATAATGGCAAAGGCAGGCGTGTCATAACCCATCATGACCGCTTTCATCGGGCTATTCGCAGGATTATCACGGTACTTAATTAAGGAATTAATATCGGCAAACCCCATTTGATACACGCCCGACGCTACGCGGTTAATCCCTTCAACAGACCCCTTACCCGGATCAATAGAAACATCAAGCCCTTCGGCCTTGTAATAGCCCTTATCAAGTGCCACAAAATAGGGCGCTGCGGGCCCTTCAAATCGCCAATCCAGTGCAAACTTGATCGCTGTTTGTGCATAAGCACTGGTGGATAAGAGCGCTGCTCCAACTAACGCTGCAAAAATTCGCATGGTATTTCTCCTTTAAATAAAGCGGACTCTCGCCCATTGCCAAACAAAACATCAAGTAAAAAATTTATCAAGCCTTAATACAAAGACCTCTTTGAGGATGCAATAAACAGGCCGTTATTTACCTGCAAAAATCACCCCTCTCAAAGACGAAGAGTACTTAGTTGCACCATAATGGAACAAGAAGGCTTCCCGCAGTGGTGCATTCCCTAACTCCCCCGATAGGTGGAGTAACTCCAGGGCGTGCAAAGTAAAGGCACGTGGTAATGGCCCTTCGGATCAGCCACACCAAAAACCAGCGGCACACGCATTAGGAAAGCAGGTTCAGCCAAATTCGCACCAATGGACTGAAAATAGGCTTGGACATCAAACGTTAATCGATAAATTCCCACTTGAATGGTTTCGCCCTGCAAAAGCGGTTGATCAGTTCGACCATCCGCATTAGTAACAAGCGTTAAGAGACGTTCCCAATCGCCATCAAGAGAACCTGAAGACGAATCAAGCTTTCGGTCAAGGGTTAGACTCATTCCAGTTGCTGGTCGGCCTGAATAAGTGTCAAGAACGTGTGTACTAAGTCGCGCCATTATTTCCTCGCGTTATTGATTAAGGGCAACAGAGCCTGAGACACCAATCAACTGCTGCGCCTGAGCAAGCCTGAAACAAAAAGCGTGAAACGCCTCTACGGCCAACTGCATGTCCTCAGCCGTGGTGGATTCAAGAGGATTGTGGCTAATGCCTTGATTTTCCCCGCGAACAAAGAGCATGGCCTGGGGTAAAAGATCATGCATTTTCATTGCATCATGACCTGCTCCACTGGGTAGCCGATAGACCGGTAGGCCAATGTCCTCAACCGCCTTTTCCCAAAGCGCCTGCAAAGCCGGGTCTGACGGGGCGGCAGATGCACGTAAAACCTCTTCAACCCTCACTTCGATTCCTCGACGATTCCCGATAGCGTGCAGCACATCGATAACATCTTGCGCAAGCGAATCCCGTGCGTCGTTGCTTGGAGCTCTAAGATCCAGTGAAAACTCACAGACCCCGGGAATAACGTTCATGGAACCGTTTGGCACCTGAAGCTGACCCACGGTTCCTACGAGTACCGGTTCCGCCATGGCTCGGTTTTCCAAGTAAACCATGAACTCAGCAGCTACCATGGAAGCATCGCGACGCTGACCCATAGGCGTTGTTCCAGCATGGGCGGCCTGTCCCTTCAGTTGGACCTTATAGCGCAGACTGCCATTTATCGACGTGATAACCCCCAAAGGTAATCCCTGAGACGCCAAGACAGGACCTTGTTCGATATGCACCTCGACAAAGCCAAGATAATCTTTTGGGTCGCGTCGCAAGGCCTGAATCGCAGGCAGTCCTGCGGCAAGACCTGCTTTTTTTAAGGCCTGCTCCATGGAAACACCGTTTGCGTCCTTGGCTTCAAGCCAGCTCTCTTTAAAGTCCCCCGTGAGCGCACTCGACCCTAAAAAGGTGGCCGCGTAACGCACCCCCTCTTCTTCTGCAAATGCCACCAACTCCACGCCGAATGAAAGGCTCTGCGATCGCCCACGAAGAACCTCCAGGGGAACAAAAATACCCAGGCGGCCGTCGTAACGGCCACCGTTACGCACCGTGTCGTAGTGACTTCCAGTCAGAAGATAAGGTGGCTTGCCCCAGCGACCCACCACATTACCTACAGCATCAATGTAAACCTCACGGCAGCCTGCCTCCTGAAATGCCGTCTTAAGCCATTGCGCTGCGGCCCGATGCGCATCACTTAAATAGCTGACCGTTAGACCCGAAGATTCTTCGGAGTACTGTGCCAAGGACTCGCAGTTATCCCACACGCGCTCACCGTCAGAAGGTGCGCAGCCCATACGCTCGTTAAGGCGCATCTCCGCAATCCGATGAATCTGATGCA
>JAYNLI010000032.1:6261-15341 GCA_038111655.1 Bordetella sp. | reverse complement strand
CCGGCACCTGCGCATTTAGGGCTTGGCGGAGGGGCCCCAGGCAGCCAGAGTGTCGTAAAGCGTTTGTGAGGTCTGGCTTGCTAGCAAGGCCTCGCGAAGCCCTGCGTCGGAGACCATTTCGGCCACTTCTGAGAGAAGCTCTAAGTGTTCCTGAGTGGCCTGTTCGGGGACCAACAAAAAGATAAGAAGTGAGACGGACTTGCCATCGGGAGCATCGAAAGCAATGGGCTCGGCAAGCCGAATAACTGCGGCAACCGCCTCTTCGATGCCTTTGATTCGACCGTGAGGAATGGCAATACCCTCGCCAAGGCCTGTCGACCCTAGACGCTCTCGAGCAAACAAGGAGTCGAAGACTTTCGCCCTTGCAATTCCGCGGCGCTCTTCGAATAAGAGACCGGCTCGTTCGAAGACGCGTTTTTTGCTGGTGGCCTCCACATCGATGAGGACGCTGTTGGCCAGAAGCAACTGACTGATACGATTCATGTGAGGAACTCTCCTTGCACAGACATGTGCCAGGAATTATAGCCAGTCTCTCTTCAATATGCTGCGACGCAATATTAGGGATTTGGCTGGCCCGATCGCCTTGGCTTTCGCGTGGGGCCAGGCCGTTTGACTGGCTCATGCTTTTTTACCTTTGATGCCGTTCAGGCCTTATCGAGGCCCTTCGCAGCAACCCTCGAGGGGTGGCCCCCTGATTGATGTTGCTCTTTGTAGCGAAGTACCTGACGGTCGAGCTTGGCGGCCAGCAGGTCAATTGCGGCGTACAGGTCGTCGTGCTTAGACTCTGCATGCAGGTCTTTGCCTTGAAAATGAACGGTGATTTCTGCCTTTTGTTCGCGTTTCTCAACCGAAAGGACAACGTTTGCCTCTTGACCACTTGAGAAATGCCGCCAGACCCTACTCAATTTTTGTTCAACATAGCCTTCAATGGCTTTGGTGACTTCCAGGTGATGACCTACAATGATCACGTTCATAAGGCTCCTTTCTCGTTTTTGATTGAATAAATTCTTTTGCCCCTTTTAACGGTGCCTTCTTTGGGCGGCGCTTGGAATACGCAATGCCTCACGGTACTTGGCCACTGTGCGCCTTGCAACTACAACCCCAGACTCGGCAAACCGGTCGGCAATCGCCTGATCGGACAAGGGCTTGCCTGGTGTTTCGCTTTTTATCCAGTCGGCGATCTGGGCACGCAGTGCCGTTGCCGAGGCCGTTCCGCCATCGTCAGTGGACACGTGGCTTCCAAAAAAATACTTCAATTCAAAACAGCCCAGCGGCGTCAACATAAACTTCTGGCTGGTCACCCGCGAGACGGTTGACTCGTGAAGCTCGCACTCTTCAGCAATATCACGTAAGACCAGTGGGCGCATGGCCTTCGGACCGATTTCAAAAAAAGCTTGTTGGGCTTCAACAATGGCTTTAGAGACTCGCAATATGGTGTCGGACCGTTGCTGAATGTTTTTAAGCATCCAGCGCGCCTCTTGAAGCTTCTGAGAAAGACTCGACGATTCTCCGCCTGTGGTTTTAATGAGTTGGGCGTAATCGTTGTTGATGGAGAGCTTGGGCAAAGCCCCGCTTGCGAGCCGTGCTCGCCATATGCCATTGCGAGTTTTGTAGACCACCACGTCCGGAATCAGGTAGCCCGCATGTTGGTTGCGAAAGATTTCAGCGGGCCTAGGGTTGAGGCTGCGAATAAGTCGTAGGGCTTTGATAAGATAATTTTTATCTTCATCGAGCGTCTTGGCAAGGCTCACGGGGTTGGCGCTACCCAGAGTTTCAATATGGTCCTCAATGAGCCGTCGAGCAAGTGAATAATGCTGGAATGAAAGCGCCGGCTCTTCATCGCCATCGACGCAGGGCGCATCAAAGGGGCTGTCGACCTGGCGAAGGGCCTCAAGCTGAAGCAGTAGGCATTCTTGAAGATTGCGGGCCCCTACGCATGCAGGTTCAAGTGACTGTAAAAGCCGAAGCCCCACCAGGTACTCTTCCTCAAGCAAGGGTTCGTCGAAGTGTTCAAGAAACAAGGCCTCAAAGCTCGAGGCAATTTCGTCGAGGTCATCACGCAGGTAGCCGTTCTCATCGAGCGCCTCAATAAGAATCTCTAGCCAGAGCCGATCTTTCGCCTCAAGCTGTAGGCCTGCAGCCTGTTCACGCAGATGACTGTTAAGGCTAACGGTAGACTGGTCTTGGTCTTCCCGGCCGTCGTCATCGCCATCACCCGCCTGTTTTGTCTTCCAGTCCGCCAAGCTGTCAAGTTCTTCTTCCCGGTTGTCGGCTGACTCACTTGCGCTTTCGGGTTCGGCCTCGGAGACAGGCTTATCTGCCACGTCCTCGAGTTCAAGCAGCGGGTTATCACGCACGAAGTCATCAAGTTCTTGGCGCAGTTCTAGGTTCGAAAGCGTAAGCAGTCGAATGGCCTGCTGCAGTTGTGGGGTGAGCGAGAGCTGCTGGCTTGTCTTGGTGGTAAGGGTGATCTTCATACCAGCAGGCAATCCTTACATTCTGAAGTGTTCGCCAAGGTAAACCTGACGAACCTCTGTGTTGTCAACGATATCGGCTGGCGTTCCGCTAGCAAGCACTTCTCCGTTATTCAGAATAGTTGCATGATCGCAGATTCCGAGCGTCTCGCGAACATTGTGATCGGTAATAAGAACCCCAATACCCTTGCCTTTAAGAAATCGAATAATTCTTTGGATTTCAATAACAGCAATAGGGTCAACACCTGCAAAGGGCTCATCGAGCAGAATAAATTTGGGGTCGGTGGCCAGCGCCCGTGCGATTTCGACCCGCCGTCGCTCTCCGCCTGAGAGTGATTGCCCAAGGCTGTGCTCGATGCTAGTGATTTGAAGTTCTTTTAAAAGTTCGCGAAGCCGCCTCTCGATCTCTGTTTGGCTTAGGGGCTTTCCGCCAGTCGCTTTCTGCAATTCAAGAATGGCTCGTATGTTGTCGGCCACTGTAAGCCGTCGAAAAATAGAGGCTTCTTGCGGCAAATAAGAGAGCCCATGTTGGGCCCTTTGATGAATGGGTCTTCGTGTGAGGTCCATTCCATCAAGGTTAATTCGGCCTCCGTCGGCAGGCACAAGCCCCACGACCATATAAAAGCAGGTGGTCTTGCCCGCCCCGTTCGGCCCAAGGAGCCCAACGACCTCCCCCGTTTTCACCGTGAGCGAGACATCGCGGACAACCGACCTGCCCTGGTAACCCTTCTGTAAGTTCTGAATACTAAGAACAGAGTTGTCGCTGGTGTTGGCCTGAAGGCTCATGGCTTGGCTTGGCCGCTTGTAAAGGGGCCGCCTGCCTGGGGTGGGCTGGCCGGCCGGGGCATGAGCGTCATACGGGTGCGTGGCTGTCCTGGTGTGGATTCCACCCGATAGGTCTGGGTAACTTGGTCGTAGACCAGACGATCGCCTGCCACCGTATCAATGACACGTCCATTGAGGAGTCGCCGTAAGACGGCCTCGCCATCAATCACCACGATTTCGGTTTGACTGTTGTAAAGAATGGTCTTTCCTTGGCCTTCGACCGACTCGTTGCTATTTGCAGGCTTTTGTTGAAAGCGCGCAGGCTGGCCTGTAACCCGGCCCTTCATACCCGAGTTCGGCAGTTGCTCAAGCTCTAGGGCATCGCCCTGAAGGCTCAGTGCTCCTCGGCTTAGGCTGACGTTACCCCGAAACTCAGTGACCAGTTTTTGCTCATCATGCCGTAGTTCGTCGGCATCGATTTTCGTTGCGGGAGGTTCTTCTGCAAGGACAGCAACATTAAAGGTGACGAGCAAAACAGCCAGTGCCGACTGGAGGTAGGACGTAGAGCGCAATAACAACATTCGTTTGGTGGATGGATAACGCAAAGGCATTTGAAGATTAGCTTTCAGGCTTGAGAATCATTTTAGTGTTCGACAAAACCCGAAGGGTCTCCGAGCGCTGATCCAGCATAAGTCCATCACCCGTTAACACCGACGCGCCGCGCACAACTCGAACCGGCGCAGTGGTTTGGGCGGTTTGGTTCTTAAGGTCAAACCGTATCCATGGGCTTGTGACCTCAAGGGCAGGCTCTTTTTCTAAAGCGGGTCGGGTGATTCTTGCGTTGCCTCGAATCTCGATTTCTTGTTGATTACCTAAAATGACCGCGGAGTCTGCCCGAGCCGACATAGCAGGTCCTGATTCCGATTGAGCGATGGAGACCAGTTCGGGCTGATCGAGCAGAGCCTGGCCATTGTTGAAGAGGTCAACACGGGGCGCTTTAACTAGGTACTGAGCCGCACCTTGGGAATTGGTCTGAAGGATCTTCGCCTGGGTAATGACGGTGGAGATGGAGCCCGCTGGTCTCGAGGATGCAGGGCCGGATGACTGAGAAACGAGTTCGCTAAGAAGCCATGCCGCAAGCGCAAGCAATCCCACCATACCAATTGAGACCAGGCTGCCGAGGCGCTCGAGAACGGCCAGCCTCACTGCCTGTATTCCTTGAAGAGATCGGCGAGGCAACGAACCGCTCCGTGGCCTCCCGCCTGCTCGGATATCCAATGACTGACTTGCTGAACTTGCCTAACTGCATTGGGTACACCAGCAGCGAAGCCAACCGATTGAAGCACCGGGAGGTCGACCAGGTCATCGCCCATGAATGCAATCTCGGACAACCGAATATTGGCTGCCTGAGCCCAGTCTTGGAGGCATGAAAGTTTATTGTGGATGCCCTGAAAGACTGGGTCTATGCCCAGTTCTTGTGCTCTTTGACTGACTGCGGGGTGTGAGCGGCCCGAAATAATGCCCACAATCAGACCCTGGTTGCGAAGGGATTGAATGCCCTGACCATCATGCACATGAAAGCGCTTCAGGCTCTCGCCTTTTTCGTTGTAAAAAAGGCCCCCGTCCGTCATCACGCCATCAACATCTAAAAAGACTGCCCTAATGGCTTGAAGTCGCTCAGCAGCGTTGGCAAGAGTTTTTTTAAGGGTCACGCGACTGGCCTTACCTCAAATGATTTTGGATTCAAGAAGATCATGCAGGCCAAGGACACCAATCGGATGGTGGCGTTCGTCCACAACAACCAGATGGTTAATCCGGCGCTCATCCATCAGGCGGGCTGCTTCTGTCGCAAGCGACTCTGAGGAGATGGTTTTAACCTCCTTGGTCATGATTTCTTTCACGCCTGTCCGGGCTTGAAGCATCTGCTTTTCTAGAACACGGCGCAGGTCGCCGTCGGTGAAGATACCGACAAGACAACCCTGCACATCGACAACGCAGGTCATACCGAGTCGTTTATCGGTCATTTCAATAAGTGTTTGGGACAACGAAGCAGTCTCTTCAACAGTGGGCACCTGATGGCCTTGGCGCATGACATCGGCTACACGAACAAGCAGGCGCCTGCCAAG
This sequence comes from Bordetella sp., assembly GCA_038111655.1. Lineage (GTDB taxonomy): Bacteria > Pseudomonadota > Gammaproteobacteria > Burkholderiales > Burkholderiaceae_A > Hahnella. The sequence goes on along the minus strand of JAYNLI010000032.1, from coordinate 9,976 downwards.
ACTGCCTCCGGGGTGGGACCGAGCAAAGTCGTCGGCGCTAAAGCCACTGGCCTCGAGCACCGCAATGGCCAAAGCATCGCCAAGGGCAAGCGCCGCGGTTGTACTTGCTGTCGGAGCCAGATTCAAAGGGCAGGCCTCTTCAACCACCGAGGCATCCAGATGGATATCGCTGAGTCGGGCCAGTCGTGAGTCGGGCCGCCCGGTCATCGTAAGAAGCGGGATTCCCATGCGTTTGATGTGAGGCAGCACGTCGCAGAGCTCTTCGGTTTCTCCAGAGTGCGAAATGGCAAGAACAAGGTCCTGGGGTTGAATCATCCCAAGGTCACCGTGTTTGGCTTCTGCAGGATGAACGAAAAGAGCGGGCGTACCCGTTGAGGCGAAGGTGGCGGCAAGTTTTCTTGCGATGTGCCCCGACTTGCCCATGCCCATAACAACCAGTCGGCCACCGCGTGCACCAAGGCCCTGGATGGTCTGAACGGCTTGGAGCACTTCGGACCCAAGTTGCTGACCAAGACGCTCGATGGCTTGCGCCTCGATGCGTAGAACCCGCCTGACCGTGGTTAAGGCGGCGTCGCCCAGGTCATTTTCCTTGGGACTTGCGGATGGCAATGACACTGTCATGGCAGGGTTAGCCTGCAACCGCAGGGGGCATTGCAGATGCGCAAAGATAAGGGCTTAAACCAAGGCATGGGGGCAGTTTAATGGAACTGGACGTTTAGAATGAGTGTTTGCGGTTTACTCGATCGCGGCGAAACCTATCTTTACCTCACCTCGACGACCTTTTTATTTCCTGAGCCATTGAATGAAATCTCCTTCCTCGAACCCACTTGTATTTCAGGACGTCTGCTTTGGATACGGCAAGCGGCCAGTAATCGACAAGCTAAGCCTGGAGGTCAAGTCGGGGGAGGTCCTTGCCATTATGGGTGGCTCGGGTGTTGGAAAGACTACTTTGTTGCGACTCATGACCGGGCTGGTCACCTCAAGCTCAGGAACCGTCAATATATTTCAGCAGTCACTTAAGGGTGTTAGTCATCAAAGCCTTTTTGAAGTTCGTAGGCGCATGGGTCTTTTGTTTCAGTTTGGAGCGCTCTTTACCGACCTAAGTTGTTTTGAAAATGTGGCCTTCCCTTTGCGTGAGCACACCGATTTGTCAGAGCAAATGATTCAAGACATTGTTTTGTTAAAGCTCGAGTCGGTTGGCCTGCGCGGAGCCGCCCCGCTCATGCCCTCAGAAATTTCAGGGGGTATGGCTCGCCGCGTTGCTCTTGCTCGAGCCATTGCCCTCGACCCAGAGCTTATTTTGTATGACGAACCTTTTGCGGGTCTGGATCCTATTTCGCTTGGGGTGACAGCAAGGCTTATTCGGCGACTTAACGATGCCCTTGGGGCCAGTTCGGTGGTGGTTACCCATGACGTTGCTGAGACCTTTGCCATTGCAGATCGCATAGCAGTCCTTGCACCAGGTCCAAACGGGGCCACGCTTGTTGCTCTTGGTGAACCGTCAAGCCTTCTTGAATCGACAGACCCTTACCTGTGTCAATTTCTAAACGGGCAAGATGAGGGGCCTGTAGCCTTTCATTACCCCGCCCCTGAACTTGCCGAGTCTTTTCTTCAGGGGGCCTCTCGATCTTGAGTAAACCCCCGTCTTCCCATCTTCGAGCGCGGGTTGAATCGCTTGGCAGGTCTTTTATTTCAGCGCTGGAGCAGGCGGGTGCCTTTTTGCTTCTGTTTCTCGCAATCTTGCGTCGATTCTCCGTTCTTTTCCTTCGCCCTCGTCTGGTCGGGGCGCAGGTTCATTTTCTTGGCAATTACTCGCTTGCCATTATTCTTGTCTCGGGCCTTTTTGTTGGCCTGGTTTTGGGTCTTCAGGGCTATTACACCTTGCGTCGTTATGGCTCGGAGGAGGCGCTGGGTCTTTTGGTAGCTTTGTCACTTGTTCGAGAGCTTGGGCCGGTTGTAACGGCTTTGCTTTTTGCTGGGCGGGCAGGGACGGCACTTACTGCTGAAATTGGGCTTATGAAAGCCGGCGAACAACTCTCGGCCATGGAGGCCATGGCCGTTGACCCCGTGGCCAGGGTCTTGGCACCTCGGCTTGCCGGTGGGCTCATTGCTGTGCCGGTTCTTGCTACTTTATTTTCGGCCGTTGGAATTATGGGCGGGTGGCTTGTGGGTGTGGGACTTATTGGAGTTGACCAGGGCGCCTTCTGGTCTCAAATGTCGGGAGGGGTAGCGTTTTACGATGACATTCTTAATGGGCTGGTTAAAGCCATTGTCTTTGGTTTGGTTGTGACTCAAATTGCTCTTTATTTTGGCTACAGCGCGCGTCCAACCCCAGAAGGCGTATCTCGTGCGACGACGGCAACTGTGGTGGTGGGGTCTCTTGCTGTCTTGGGGCTTGACTTCATTTTGACCGCACTCATGTTTAGTGGGTTTTAGTAGATGGTCTGATACGCTAGGCGCTATGCAAAGGACAATTAATTTAGCCGTTGGAGCATTTCTGGTGCTCGGTCTTTTAGGCCTGCTTTTTCTTGCGCTCAAGGTTAGTAATCTTATGGGCGCCTCTGTGCCAAAGGGTTACCAGGTTTATGCCCTTTTCGATGACATTGGTGGACTTAAGCCAAGTTCGGCGGTGCGCAGTGCGGGCGTGCTTGTGGGCCGAGTTCAGTCCATTGATTTCGACGACCAGCGTTACCAGGCAAGAGTGACCTTGCTGCTTGACGGCAATGTCCAGTTCCCGAAAGACAGTTCTGCGCAAATACTAACCTCGGGGCTGCTCGGTGAGAAGTACATCGGATTACAACCGGGTGCAGATACCGAAATGCTTGCCAACAATGATCGAATTGCCATGACTCAGTCTGCGATCGTTCTTGAGAATCTTATTTCGCAGTTTCTTTATAACCGACCATCCTCCGAGCCTTCCAGCCCCTCGCCCGTCTCTGGTCCGACCGAGTCACTCTCTTTACCGGGCCTGAAATAAGTACAGCCATGATTCGGCGCCTTTGCCTTTTTGCCCTGCCCATTTTATTACTTTCGGGATGCGCTTCCTTGCCGGACGGCCATATTGCTGACGACAGAGACCCCTGGGAACGCTACAACCGGGCAATGTTTAGTTTCAACGAGGGCGTCGATAAGGCCGTATTAAAGTCGGTTGCCCAGACTTATAAGGCCACAGTTCCTGAGGTGATTCGTGATCGGGTCACCCATTTTTTTGCAAACCTGTCCGACCTTGCCTCTGTCGTAAACCATACCCTGCAGGCTGAGCCGAAGTCCGCCCTGCAGTCCACAGGTCGGTTTCTAGTGAATTCCACCGTGGGTCTTTTTGGCCTTTTTGATCCCGCCTCCGACATGGGGCTCGCCCGCACCAATGAGGACGCAGGGTTGACTCTGGGACGCTGGGGCTTGGGCCATGGCCCTTACTTTGTGTTGCCTTTATTAGGACCCAGCAGCCTGCGCGACGCGGTGGGTACGGGCGCCGATATGCGTATGGATCTAACAGGCGAGTTGCTTCATCCAAACGCCACGGAGAGGACAGGCCTTACTGCTGTGCGTGTGGTTGACCTACGCACAAGGCTCTTGGATCTTGAAAAGGGAGTGGACCTTATATCTTTCGATCGATACGTCTCGGTGCGCTCTGCGTACTTTGCGCGTCGTGAACGACTGTTAGAGCAAGGGGAGTCCAACTAATGTCTCAAGATGCATCTTCTGTTCAAAAGAC
>JAYNLI010000032.1:0-6161 GCA_038111655.1 Bordetella sp. | reverse complement strand
ATGGATGCCTTTCGAGAATTGCTTGTGCTGACATACTCTGAGGCGGTTACTTACGCGCCCGAAGCGACTATCCAGGTTCGTCCGGGTCGCTATCTACCCACCGACGACGACGTCGTTGTGCGTACGCTGCTTCAGTATTCATCGAAAGAGCCCATTCCAATTGATTACCGCATGCAAAGAACAGCCTCGGGATGGAAGGTGTACGACTTTAACGTTCTTGGTCTTTGGATGGTTGAGCATTACCGTGTGCAGTTTGCCCAGATCATCTCGGCTCGGGGAATCGATGGCCTGATTAGCGTTTTAAAAGAGAAGAATAAAAGCCTAAGGCAGTCACGTACGGGCCGCCAGTAGCCAGCGAGTCTTTTGCTAGGCGGGTGAGTTTATTTAGAACCTTCATTTAAGAACATCTTAGGCGGTTGATTGCCATGTCGAAACTAGCCCAACCCAGTACCAAGGTCATCGAGCTAAGCGGCATGCTCGTGCGGTCGCAGGTGAAGCCTCAGCTTGGGTCTTGGGAAAAAGCATTTGGGGATTTTTTAAACGAACACTCCTTGGTTGCAGCCGAGAGACCGACAGAGCTTGTGGTGAGTCTGGAGGGCATTGAAAGGGTTGATACATCTGGCCTGGCTGTGCTTCTGCATGCGTACCGACAGGCTGATCAGCATGGGGTTCGCCTGATTTTTCAAGATGCCTCGCCTCAACTTCTTGCCCTCTCGCGGCTCTGTTCCCTTAACAAGTTGCTGAGGCTGATATGACAGCAGCCGTTGTTTTTCGTTCGGTCTCAAAACAGTACTCCGCGCGACTGGGTGCTCCCGTACTTGCCCTTGATAATGTGGATTTTCAGATTGAGCGCGGCGAGTTTTTTGGCTTGCTTGGGCCGAATGGCGCGGGAAAAACCAGCCTTATACAGATCATGTCAGGCCTGTCGACACCAAGCGCTGGCCATGTTGAGGTTTTAGGTGAACGAGTTGATCAAAACCCAAGCCTTACACGCCGCCGACTTGGCGTCGTTCCGCAGGAGCTGGTCTTTGATCCATTCTTTACGGTTCGAGAAACTCTGGAAATTCAGTCGGGGTTTTTTGGTCTTTCCAACAATGGAGATTGGATTGATGAGTGCCTGGAGTCCCTTGGGCTTGCCGACAAGGCCGAGACCAATTTGCGCGCTCTTTCTGGCGGCATGAAACGCCGTGTTCTTGTTGCACAGGCCCTTGTTCATCGCCCACCTATCATTGTCCTCGACGAGCCAACGGCAGGCGTGGATATTCAGCTTAGGGAGAGTCTTTGGGCATTTATAGGCAACCTTAACAAGCAGGGGCACACCATCTTATTAACGACCCATTACCTTGAGGAAGCTGAGGCCTTCTGCGGCCGAGTTGCTTTTCTTAAGAAGGGTAGGCTTATGGCGGTGAGGCCCACAAGTGAGCTTCTCGCGCGGGAGGGGCGGCTTGAGGCGGTGTTTCGCCGAATTCTCTCCGAAGACCTTGAGCCCCAGAAGGCATAAAATGACGCCATGGTCCAACCTAAAGATATTGAAACCTACATCCGTCAAGGGCTTGACTGTGCGCATTTGCAGGTGGACGGGGACGGCCATCATTTTGAGGCGGTGATCGTTAGCCCAAGCTTCGAAGGCCTTCGGCTTGTCGCCCGACATCAAAAAGTCTATGGCGTCCTCGGCGATCGTATGCGCGAAGAGATTCATGCCTTGTCCATGAAGACACTGACACCGCAGGAGTGGTCCCAGCAGTCCTCACAGTCTTCGAGTTAGGACACTTTCGTTATGGATCGTTTTGTTATTGAAGGCGGTTCGCCGCTTCATGGAGAGGCCTTGGTCTCGGGTGCAAAAAATGCGGCGTTACCCATCCTTTGCGCAAGCCTCTTAAGCTCTCAGCCTCTGGTTGTTCGAAACCTTCCCCCTCTGCGGGATGTGCGCACCATGACCAAGCTACTTACGGGTATGGGGATAACCGTTCAAACTTTATCGAGCGCTGGTTCTGCCCAAGAAGTTCTGAAACTTGAAGCCGGGAACGTTAACAAGCTGGAGGCCCCCTACGAGCTCGTAAAGACCATGCGTGCTTCCATTTTAGTTTTGGGCCCTATGCTTGCCCGATTTGGGCAGGCGCTTGTGAGTCTGCCCGGCGGTTGTACCATTGGCCAAAGGCCCGTCGATCAGCATATTCGAGGCCTTCAGGCCATGGGTGCGTCGGTTGAGGTACAAAAAGGTTATCTGGTGGCTCGGGCATCTCGGCTTAAGGGCGCGCATATCGCCACTGACATGGTCACTGTGACAGGCACCGAGAACCTTATGATGGCGGCCTGTCTTGCCGATGGCTGCATGGTTATCGACAATGCGGCGCGTGAACCCGAGGTGGTCGATCTAGCCCAGTGCTTAATTTCAATGGGCGCAAAAATTTCAGGTGCGGGCACCGATCGTATTGTCGTAGAGGGTGTTCGTGAGCTACGCGGTGCTGATCATTCTGTGATGCCGGATCGTATTGAGGCCGGTACGTTTCTTTGTGCCGTGATGGCCACTGGGGGAGAGATTTTGCTAAAGGGCGCAAGCGAAGCCCATATGGCGGCCACTCTCGACAAGCTTCGACAGTCGGGATTGCAGGTACGGGCTACCGATGACGGACTCTGGGCGAAAGCTGACAAAAGGCCCCTTCCCGTCAACATTCGTACAGCGCCTTACCCGGGTTTTGCAACGGATATGCAGGCACAGTTTATGGCTGTGAACACCATTGCCCAGGGTACAAGCACGGTGGCCGAGACCATTTTCGAAAACCGGTTTATGCATGTTCAGGAACTGCAACGGCTCGGGGCGCAGATTCGCATTGATGGCCATACCGCTATTATTGAAGGAGTCAAGAAGCTAACCGGAGCTGCCGTGATGGCCACCGACCTTCGGGCCTCTGCAGGACTGGTCATCACTGGCTTGGTCGCAGAGGGTGAGACAGAAATCGATCGTATATACCACCTTGATCGTGGGTACGACCGCATGGAAGACAAACTGATTGCGCTAGGGGCTCGCGTGCGTCGAGTAGGGTTAGCGACATGATTACTGTGGCTCTGTCGAAGGGACGAATTCTTTCAGAGGCCCTGCCTCTTTTGCAGGCGGTTGGCATTGCACCCAGTGAAGATCCTGAGAGGACCCGTAGGCTTGTTGTGCCCAGTGTTCGCAGCGATGTTCAATTGCTCCTTGTGCGGGCAAGCGATGTACCAACGTATGTGCGTTATGGTGGCGCCGATCTTGGTCTGGTTGGTTCCGATGTTCTTCAAGAACAAGGGCTCGAGGGTCTCTACCAGCCGGTGGATCTCAGAATTGGTTGTTGTCGCTTAAGCCTTGCTGCAGCCAAAGATTTTCAAGCCGACGGGCGCCTTGTTGCGGGCAGTCGTTTGCGAGTAGCAACGAAGTACACAAGGCTTGCAAGGGATTACTTTTCAAGCCAAGGGATTCATGCCGACCTTATTAAGCTTTATGGTTCCATGGAGCTTGCTCCCATCATGGGGCTTGCCGATGTCATTGTTGACCTTGTCTCAACCGGGGCAACCCTCGCAGCCAATGGTTTGGTTGAGATCACCCCCATTGCAGAGGTTTCCTCTCGCCTTGTAGTGAATCAGGCCTCTTTAAAGCTTCATCAGGCGACAATCGTGCCTTTGATCCAGGCCTTTGAGGCCGCTGCAAGTAAGGAATAGGCGCAAGGTGATGTTGCATCTCAACAACCAGCAGGCTGATTTTCTAAAAATTTTTCAGGACCGACTTGCGTTTGAACCGAGCCTCGATGCGCACCTTATGGATTCGGTTCGTTCCGTTCTCGCCGATGTCCGTCGACAGGGCGACGAGGCTGTCTTGCGTTACACCGGTCAATGGGATGGCCTATCGGTCACGTCGATGCAGCAACTTGAGGTTCCCAGTAAGCAGTTACAAGAGGCCTTTAATCAACTCGATGACGTTAAACGCAACGCGCTGCAAACAGCCGCTCATCGCATTCAGGTTTTTCATGAGGCCCAGAAACAGAGTTCTTGGTCTATGGATGATGGACAGGGTTCTGTACTTGGTCAGCGCGTCACGCCAATCGATCGAGCGGGCCTTTACGTCCCCGGCGGCAAGGCGGCCTATCCATCCTCTGTGCTTATGAACGCCATTCCAGCCAAGGTTGCAGGTGTTCGTGAACTTATTATGGTGGTGCCAACTCCGGGGGGCGAGCGCAACGACCTGGTACTCGCTGCCGCGCACTTGGCTGGTGTTGATCGTGTTTTTACCATTGGGGGCGCCCAAGCCATTGGGGCTCTTGCGTATGGTACCCAGACTGTGCCTGCGGTGGATAAAATTGTTGGGCCTGGTAATGCTTATGTGGCCGAGGCCAAACGCCAAGTCTTTGGTCGAGTGGGTATCGATATGATTGCTGGCCCATCAGAGATCTTGGTTATTTCCGACGGCTCTGTGTCACCCCAATGGGTGGCCATGGATCTTTTTTCGCAGGCCGAGCACGATGAAATGGCCCAGTCCATCTTATTAAGTTCGGATCCGCAGCACAGTCTTGAAGTCCTTAAGGCCATCGAGGCACTCTTACCCGAAATGCCCCGACGCTCGGTGATCGAAAAGTCGCTTGCAGACCGTGGCCTTTTGGTAGATGTGCGGTCTTTGGAAGAGGCCTGTGAGCTTGCAACCCTTGCCGCTCCAGAGCACCTTGAAATTTTGACGTCGAATCCCGAGCATTGGGCTGAGAAGATTCGACATGCGGGTGCTATTTTTATGGGCCCCTTCGCCTCGGAGTCCTTGGGTGATTATTGCGCGGGTCCTAACCATGTTCTACCGACGATGCGCAGCGCCCGGTTTTCTTCGCCGCTAGGGGTTTACGACTTTCAAAAACGTACCAGTATGTTGAAGGTTTCAGAAGAGTCGGCCCAAGCACTTGGTGCGGTCGCCGCCGAGCTTGCCTGGGGAGAGGGGCTTGCGGCGCACGCTCGCGCTGCCGAATTGCGCATGCAGCTGGGGCCAAAGCCGCGTTATTAAAAATCAGTTGCTATTAAGGCTTCCCTCACGAAGCCATCGGGCAACATCCGGTGAGAAGTAGCTCAAAATGCCATGCGCCCCAGCTCTTTTAAAGCCGATTAACGACTCAAGCACCACTTGACGTTCGTCGAGCCATCCTTGAGCTGAGGCCGCCTTGATCATGCTGTATTCCCCGCTGACCTGGTAGGCGAACGTGGGCATACCAAAGGCCTGTCGCACTCGGTAAACGATGTCCAGGTAGGGCATGCCAGGCTTAACCATAACCATGTCAGCCCCCTCCGCGATGTCCATACTCACTTCACGCAGGGCCTCGTCGCTATTGGCGGGGTCCATTTGGTAAGTTTTTTTATCCGCCTTTCCGAGGTTGGTGGCTGAGCCGACGGCATCACGAAAGGGTCCGTAGAAACTCGAGGCGTATTTCGCAGCGTAGGCCATGATGCGAGTGTGAATCTGGCCGCTTGCTTCTAAGCCTTTACGAATGGAACCAATGCGCCCATCCATCATGTCGGATGGGGCCACAATATCGGCACCCGTCTGAGCCTGTATGAGCGCTTGTTTGACTAAGACTTCGACCGTCTCATCGTTGAGTATTCGCGCTTGGTCATCAAGCAGGCCGTCCTGTCCATGGCTGGTGTAGGGGTCGAGAGCGACGTCCGTCATTATTCCGAGATGGGGAAATTCTTTTTTTAGCGCCGCCACTGTCCTAGGCACCAAGCCCTCCGGGTTAAAAGACTCACTACCCATAAGGTCTTTCTTCTCAGGCTCGATGACAGGAAAGATCGCAAGAACTGGAATTCCAAGCTCTACGGCCTGGTGTGCAACTGGCAACAAGAGGTCAAGGCTTAGCCTTTCAACCCCGGGCATACTGGAGACGGGTTCTCGTTTGCCGAGACCTTCCGTTACAAAAACTGGGTAAATAAGGTCGCCAACTGAAAGTGAGCTTTCACATACCAAACGCCGTGACCAGCTGTCTCGACGCTGTCGACGCGCTCTAAAACCCGGAAAACTGGACATGGACATGCTTGAAACTCCTTCTCACGAGGTTTTATTGCCCCGAGAATTTTTTTCCATCGTTCGTAAAAAAGATGCATTTCACTGAAAATTCTGTAACACTTAACACATGGCGTTCTGTCCTAGACAATAGACG
>JAYNLI010000031.1:0-15397 GCA_038111655.1 Bordetella sp. | reverse complement strand
CACGCTTTTCGGGGCCTGACGAGGCCCGTCGATTCCAGGCCTTTAGCCAAGAGGCTCGACGTGTTTATCACGCGCTTGAGGCGGCTTATATTCGCGCCGAGCGACCCACCATGGCCTCCATGAGTCAAGACCTTGGCCTTCGGGGGCTAGGTCTTTTAGCAAGACTGGGGCCCTTTGCCAGCCTCTGGAAAAGCCTAGGCCGATACTTTCACGACCCGCGGCTTCGACAACTCTTTGCACGCTATGCCACCTATTGCGGAGGCTCCCCCTGGCAGGCCCCTGCCACACTCATGCTCATTGCCTACGTGGAGCAGCGCGGGGTCTGGGCGGCGCGCGGTGGCATAAAGGCTCTAGCCCAAGGGCTTGCCAAGGCCGCTGAACAGCTTGGTGTGGAACTGAAGTGCAATACCCTGGTTAAAGAAATTCTTATTGAGCATGGACGCACGAAAGGCGTTCTTCTTGCCGACGGCCAAAGTCTTTTCGCTGATGCCGTTATTTTCAATGGTGAAGCGGCCGCCTTGCATCAGGGCCTGCTTGGTGATTCGGCGCGCGCCGCCCTGCCAAACACGGAAGGGCTCTACCCTCGGTCTTTGTCCGCGCTGACCTTCTCGATGGTTGCGCGTGTGCAGGGCAAGCCACTGGACTTCCATAACGTTGTCTTTCAGAAGACGCCTTACGCCAACGAATTCAAGGCCGTCTTCGGGCAAGGCAGACTTCCTACACGGCCCACTGTCTACATCTGCGCCCACGACCGTGGACCCTTTGGTCACGACACGACCTCAAGGTCCGGTCCGCTTGAAAGCGAAGGCCGTGCTCCTTCCGCGTCGACGATTGCATCAACGGCGTCTGAGACAGCCAGCCATGAGCGACTCTTTATGCTTGTTAATGCGCCCGCACGCGCAGACCATCAGACCCTTCTTGAAGAGGAAATCAGCGTATGTCAGAAACGCGTCTTAGCCCAGCTGCAGCAAGTGGGTCTTGCGGTGGAGCCTCAAGCGGTGCAGGTGGGTCGGCCTCAAGACTTTCATCAAATGTTTCCCGCCTCGGCGGGGGCTCTCTACGGAATGGCTCCCCACGGCTGGATGTCCTCCTTTCAGAGGCCCACGAACCCGACCCCCGTGCCGGGGCTCTTTCTGGCGGGGGGCAGCGTACATCCGGGGGCGGGAATTCCCATGGCCAGCCTCTCGGGCCGACTGGCGGCCGCAGCCCTGATGGCACACCTCGATTCGACCAGAAGGTCCCAGCGGGTGGTTATCTCTGGTGGTATGTCGATGGGTTAAGCGATGACGGCGAGCATGGCATCACCATGATTGCCTTTGTGGGCAGCGTCTTCTCAAGTTACTACCACTGGGCAAGAGCCAAGCCGCAGACCAGCGATCCCGAGAACCATGTCTGCATTAACGTGGCGCTTTATTCCAGAGGAAAGAAGCGCTGGACGATGACCGAGCGCGGCCGGCGCTTCTTGTACCGCTCAAGCACAGAATTTACGGTGGGCCCAAGCCATCTGCGCTGGACAGGCAGTGAACTCATCATCGACATTAACGAATGGTCGGTGCCCATCCCCATGAAGGTGAAGGGCCAGATGCGCATTCGCGCCGACCAGTTCTTTACATACCAACAACCAATCGACGCCCAGGGCAGACACCGCTGGGGGCCACTTGCCCCGTCGGCCCGTATTGAAGTGAACTTCCCCTTGCCCGGGGTCAAATGGTCGGGGCATGCCTACCTTGATTCCAACGAAGGTGACGAGCCTATTGAGGCGCCCTTTCATGAATGGGACTGGTCGCGCGCGCTTTTACGCGATGGCAGTGCGGCCGTGATCTACGATATTCGCGACCGACAGGCCACGCCCTTTGCACGTGCGGCCGAGTTCAACCAACCGCAAGACCGCACAGTGCACTACCCCAACGATCAAAGCTCTCGCTTAATTACCGCACGCTTCAAGCCCAATGGCGATGTCGAGCCCTTCGAGCTGGGGCCGCGTCAGACGTTAAAGAAAGGCTTCTGGGGTGTAGGTCGGTCTATACGCTCGGACCTAAAGGCACCGAAAGCAAGCCTCGCACAGACGCTTGAAGACACTCCGTTCTACATACGCTCTGTTGTTCGTCAGACGCTCTTGGGCGAAGAAGTGAGTGCCATGCACGAGACACTTTTCTTGCCGCGCGTTCGGTCAAGGCTTGTCCGGCTTATGCTGCCCTGGCGGATGCCAAGAAGGACTTAAACAATTTTTAGCGAACCAAACTGAGTGCACTCAATGGAGCGCGAAGAAGCTCGAGCCAGGCCAGCCCGCTGTAACTAGCGCGGTAGCCGTCCCTGGCGTTCCCGCTCAGCCAGGGTAAGGAAGAGGTCCACCATCCAGCCCGCCTTCTCGCCCACCGTGCGTGGGGGTCGACTGCGCATCGAAATGCCCGAGGCCTCAACCAGAAAGGCAATGGCCGGTAAGGGCTTGTGGCCACGCGGCATGCGCGGCGCCATTAGGGCAGCAGGCAGGCAGTGAAAGAGACGTTGAATTTTCTTTGAAGAGCCAACCACTGCACGTTGATCCATGGAGTTGAAATCGGCCTTGCTAATTTCGCGGCCAATGTCGGAATAAATATGGCGGGCCGCCATAATGGCCGGCCGACATCCACGAGGTAAAAAGCCTACACCCTCTTCCGCCCGTTTATACAAGCTGTCGGCCTCTTGCAAGAGCCTGTCCACCACGCGGCCAAGAGCGGAGCTAAAAGAAGGCCTTTCCAGCCAGGCCTGCGAGTCAATGCCTTCTTCACGCATCCACCGGCGAGGAAGGTAAAGCCTTCCCATACGCGCATCTTCGCCCACATCGCGCGCAATGTTCGTAAGCTGCATGGCCACACCCAGCTCACAGGCACGCGCCATGGGCCGAGCCTCGCGCACCCCCATCACCAGGGCCATCATGGCGCCCACAGTGCCTGCCACCCGGGCGCTGTAATCGAAGACATCGTCAAGGGTTTCATAAACACGGCCCTGGGCGTCCCACTCAAAACCCTCAAGAAGAGCCAGAGGAACGGCCTTCGGAATCTTGTAGCGACTCACTACCCGCCAGAAGGCTTTGTCCACCATCGGCAGGTCGGCAGGCGACTGCGCACAGTAAATGGTATTGAGCCTGTCATGCAGTTCCTGCATCACCTCGGGGCTTGCCAGGGATTCATCCACACGGTCATCTGCCACTCGGCAGTAAGCGTATAGATCAACCGCGGCATTGCGTACGGTTTTGGGCAAAAGCCTTGAGGCCGCAAAGAACGACTTCGATCCACCACGCATGAGCTCCTCTTCGGACACCTTTGCGGTGTGGGTCTGCGGCCCGACCTGAGCATTCGTTACGCCTTCGGGCAACGCCCACGACGATCCGCTGTACTGCTCATTTTTGGGCCTGCCCACCGGTTTAATGAGGCTGTCAAAAGCCTTCGCAGAGCTTAGAACCCCAGGCACGCCCGCGCCTGGATGGGTGCCGGCGCCCACCATGTAAAGCGCCTCAATGTCTTCGTTCTGGTTGTGCGGCCGAAACCATGCGCTTTGTGTCAGCCTGGGCTCCATACCAAAGGCCGCACCTTTATAGGCCCACAGCCTTGATTCAAAATCCAGTGGCGTCACCACCTTCGAGGTACAGACCTCGGCCGAGAGGCCTAGTAACACCGACTCCTCAAGATACGAGGCAATGGACTGCCGATAGGGCTCGGCAGCCTCCGCCCAGTCGACATCGGCATCCAGGTGCGGCACGGGCGAGAGCACATAAAACGTATCGCAGCCATCCGGCGCAAGCGCGGGGTCAGTGGCCGTTGGCCTGTGCAAGTAAAGGCTAAAATCTTTACTTAAGACCTTGCGCTTAAAAATATCTTGCAGCAGGCCCTTGTATCGCGGCCCCAAAAGAATCATGTGATGCGGAATGTCTGCGTAGCGACGACGCGTTCCGAAATACCAGACAAAAAGCCCCATGGAATAAGCGGCCCGCTCCACCTTGGCATCCGTCCAGACCCGGCGCGCTGCATTCGGTAGAAGCTTGCGATAGGTGTTTGCAGCATCGGCATTGGAAACCACAATATCGGCGTGAATTTGCTCACCATTGGCCAGCTCGACGCCCACCGCACGTCGGCCTTCTAACAGAATACGACTCACCTCGGCCTGGTATCGAATGACAGCGCCCTGGTCTTCAACCAGCCGAGTAAGGGCCTGCACAATGGCGCCGGTGCCACCCATAGCCGAATGCACACCGTACTCGCGCTCAAGCGAGATAATCAGGCTGTAGACCTGTGTCACGGAAAGGGGATTGCCACCAATCAGCAAGGGGTGAAAGCTAAAGACCTGGCGAAGCTTTTCACTTTTGAAGTGACGCCTTGCCATGCTGTAAATGGTTGTCCAGGCCTGCATGCGAACCATCGATGGCATGGCGGCAATGAGGTCCATAAGGCTTACAAAGGATTTCGTTCCTAACTCTTCATAACCAAGTTTTAGGCAGACCATGGCTTCGCGCATGAAGGCGTCGTAGCCCGCCACCTCGGACGCCCCAGCAAGCCTCGTAATTTCGCGGCGCATAGCCTCAGTCTCGCCAAAGTAATCAAAGTAACTGCCATCATCAAAACGAATGCGATAAAACGGCCACATGGGTCGAAGATCCACATCGTCCGAGAAACGTCGTCCGCACATGGTCCACAGCTCTTCAAGCAGAAAAGGAGCCGTAATAATGGTGGGGCCCGCATCAAAGGTGAAGCCGTCCTGCTTGTAAACAAAGGCTCTGCCCCCGGGGCCCTCAAGCCGCTCGAGCACGGTTACATGGTAGCCCTTACAACTTAAGCGAAGGGCAGCCGCCAGGCCTCCAAAGCCCGATCCAATCACTACGGCGTGCATAAGCGTATTCCTTAAGTCTAGAAACTGTAAATTGCAATTGACGATAGTATTTGTCAAGTCCAAAATACAGGTTATGGGAATTATTCATCCGGCAAGCTCGGCAGACCTCGGCCAGCCCTCTTTTTCTGCGGTCCTTGAGCTCTTCAAACCCATCACCTGGTTTCCACCCATGTGGGCCTTTGCCTGCGGCGTTGTGGCATCAGGAGTAAGCCTTTCCGATCACTGGCTTCTTGCGCTTATTGGCATTGCCCTTGCCGGACCCATGGTCTGCGCCACCAGCCAGGCCGTGAACGACTGGTTCGATCGCCATGTGGATGCCATTAACGAGCCCAACCGCCCCATTCCATCTGGTCGCATTCCAGGCCGATGGGGCCTTTACCTTGCGCTAAGCTGGACCTTTATTTCTTTGCTAGTGGCCACAGCCCTTGGCCCCTGGGGCTTTGGCGCTGCTGCCTTAGGTCTGACATTGGCCTGGGCCTACAGCATGCCGCCCCTTCGGCTTAAGCAAAACGGCTGGCTTGGCAATGCGGCCTGTGGGCTGTCGTATGAAGGTCTTGCATGGATTACCGGTGCTGCTGTTATGGCGGGTGGCACCTTCCCCGAGGTGCGTTCAGTCGTGCTTGCTCTGCTTTACAGCCTTGGCGCCCACGGCATCATGACCCTTAACGATTTCAAGTCCATGAAGGGCGACACTGTCATGGGGGTTCGGTCCCTGCCGGTTCAACTTGGCCCTTATCGCGCTGCCTTCACGGCTTGCCTCATTATGACCCTTCCCCAAGTGGCTGTTATTTCGCTGCTTGCTTCGTGGCAACTGCCTCTTCATGCCTTTGGCGTTGTCGGCCTACTGCTTGCCCAATTCGCTCTTATGGGCTGGTTTCTGAAAAAACCGGTCGACCGCGCGCTTTACTACAGCGGCTTTGGCGTGCCTTTGTTTGTGCTTGGCATGATGGTGTCGGCGTTTGGTCTGCGCGCATTGCAAGCCGCCACGGGTCTTAGAGGTTAGGGCGAAGAATGAAAACAACACGACCGCCCGCCAGCCCAAGACCTTTGGTAAGGGAAGCCCTATGAATCAAACTACCTCTCAAAGCCTGAAGGGTTTTTGCTGGCTTGCCATTGCAAGGCTTGGTCTTATTCAGGCCTGCCTTGGAGGTGTTGTGGTGCTTGCCACCAGCACCCTTAACCGTATTATGGTGGTGGAACTTGCTTTGCCCGCTTTACTGCCTGGAGTGCTTGTGGCCATGCACTACGTCGTACAAATTCTTCGGCCACGTATGGGCTTTGGGTCCGACCTTACAGGCCGTTGTAGCCCCTTCATCCTTGGAGGCATGATCATCCTTGCGCTGGGTGGACTCTTGGGTGCCTATGCGGTTGTACTAATGTCCACGTCCTTAAGCCTTGGCATTGGTTTGTCTTTCTTGGCCTTCTTCCTTATTGGCCTTGGGGTCAGCGCCAGCGGCACCTCGGTGCTGGTCCTACTGGCCAAAAAGGTTGATGCCTCAAGGCGTGCTGGCGCGGCCACCTTGGTTTGGCTCTTCATGATTGCAGGCTTTGCTACTACGGCAGGTGCGGCGGGCCACTTTCTTGATCCTTATTCCGAAGCTCGACTACTTGCCGTAGCGGCAACGGCCACAGGAATTGCCATTGTTGCCACGGCGCTTTTGCTTTCGGGTCTTGAACGGCAGGCCGAGGGGTCCATGGAGACGCATCGGCCCGAGCCCGAGCTTCAGTTTCGACTTGCGCTGCGCCAGGTTTGGGAGGAGCCTGAGGCCCGCCACTTCACCATTTTTGTTTTTGTTTCCATGCTTGCCTTCAGTGCCCAAGACCTCATTCTTGAGCCCTTTGCAGGAAGTGTCTTCGGCTACACCCCCGGTGAGACCACCAAGCTATCGGGCCTTCAGCACTCGGGCATCTTGGTTGGAATGCTGCTGGTTGCGGCGGCTGGTAGCGGGCGACTTTTTGGACGCAAACTTGGCTCGTTAAAGTTCTGGACTATCTTGGGCTGCATTGCTTCTGGCTTTGCCCTGGCGGGTCTTGTCGCCGCAGGCGTATATGGGCCCGGCTGGCCGCTCAACCTGAACGTGATGCTGCTTGGCACTGCCAACGGCGCCTTCTCGATTGCGGCCATTGCCTCGATGATGCGTCTTGCCAACGAGGGGCGTGCACAACGCGAAGGCACACGCATGGGCCTTTGGGGCGCCGCGCAGGCTCTGGCTTTTGGCGCCGGCGGCCTTTTAGGCACAGGCCTCTCAGACATTAGCCGAATATTTATCAACGACACCGCCCTGGCCTACGCGACCGTCTTCGGCCTTGAAGCCCTGCTTTTTGCTGTTGCTGCGCGACTGGCAACTCAGATTCGGGAGCCGTCTGCGAAAGACGGTTGCAAAGTTACTCGCGACCATGAGTCTAAATATGGCCCAGTTAAAAACCCCCAAACTATCCCAACCCCTCTATCGCCCGCGCACTCAGCTCCTAACGGGCTTGTGAACTAGGAGCAACACTATGCAAAACATGCTCGACTATGAAGTGGTTGTGATTGGTGGTGGCCCGGCCGGTGCGACAGCGGCCAACGATCTTGCCCTTGCAGGCCGTCGCGTTCTTCTTGTTGACAAGGCTGGGCGTATTAAGCCCTGTGGGGGCGCGATCCCCCCAAGAGCTATTCATGATTTTAAAATTCCTGACGGGCAGTTGGTGGCCAAGATTCGCTGCGCACGCATGATCTCCCCAACCGATAAGAAGGTGGACATTCCTATTGAGAACGGTTTTGTTGGAATGGTCGACCGCGGCCCGTTTGATGAATGGCTTCGAGTCCGTGCGCAGGCCAATGGCGCACGGCGCCTCA
The DNA here is from genome assembly GCA_038111655.1 of Bordetella sp. Lineage (GTDB taxonomy): Bacteria > Pseudomonadota > Gammaproteobacteria > Burkholderiales > Burkholderiaceae_A > Hahnella. Next base: position 7,695 of record JAYNLI010000031.1, on the reverse strand, counting down.
TTGGTCGGTTTGAAAGCCTGCAAGAAACCAACGATGGGTTGCAGGTGAAACTTGCCGTACGGGAGCACGCCAATGACACCGCCGAGCGACAAATGACTGTGTGCTGCCGACTTCTTATTGGCGCCGATGGCGCGAAGTCAAAGGTTGCTGCCCAGGCCATCCCCGATGCCGATAAGGGTGTTTTTGTTTTTGCTTATCACGAGATCTTGAAGTCCCCAGAGTCCGAGGTAGGCAGGTCTAACCATCCCGACTACGATGCCGACCGCTGCGATGTTATTTACAACGGGAACATCTCCCCCGACTTCTACGGCTGGGTCTTTCCGCACGGTGCACACCTTAGTGTGGGTACCGGCAGCATGGACAAAGGTTTTTCCCTGCGTGCAGCCACCACCCGATTGCGCGAGCAGGCCGGGCTCACCAATCTTAAAACCATTCGTCAAGAAGGTGCGCCCATTCCTTTAAAGCCCATGCCCCGCTGGGACAACGGGCGCAATGTGGTACTTGCAGGGGATGCCTCCGGGGTTGTTGCACCCGCTTCGGGTGAGGGTATTTATTACGCCATGCTTGGCGGTCGACTGGCAGCCGAAGCCTGCATCGAGAAACTTGCCACCGACTCCTCGCGCGCACTGGCAAGCGCACGCAAGCGCTTTATGAAAGAGCATGGTCGCGTCTTTTGGGTTTTAGGGCTTTTACAGAAGTTTTGGTACAGCAACGACAAGCGTCGCGAACAGTTCGTTAAAATTTGTGAGGACAAAGATGTTCAGCAAATTACCTTTGACTCTTACATGAACAAACGACTCGTCCGACGCAAGCCCATGGCACATCTTCGAATCTTAATCAAAGATATTGCACACCTGCTCGGCTTTGCCCGAGCATGATGGCCCCACGTACAACCTCTACGGACTGGCTGGTAGCCTTTGGCCTTGCCTTTGGCGTCGCCGCAATTGGCGGGGGGCTTACCGTACTCGACGACTGGTACTACAACCTTGAGCAGCCTTGGTTCAAGCCTCCGGATCTATTGTTTGGGCCTGCCTGGACTCTTCTTTTTATCCTCATGGCCATCTCGGGTGTACTGGCCTGGCGAACGGCAGCCGATGACGAGATTCAACTTACGACGCGTCGCTACAAATTACTTATGCTCTGGGCCTTTAATGGTCTAGCTAATATGGGTTGGAGCCTGCTTTACTTTTTTCTGCAGCGGCCCGACTGGGCGCTTGCAGAAGTTGTCTTGCTGTGGCTTTCTATCTTGCTGCTCATTCGCCATGCCCGACCTTACAACAAAAGGGCCGCCCTCTTGCTTTTCCCCTATCTTGTCTGGGTGAGTTTTGCAGCACTTTTGAACCTAGCCACTGTGGTCCTTAATGGGCCCTTCGGCTAAAAAAAGCCCCTAGGAGGGGGAACCTAGGGGCTTGGTGCACTGGAGATCTTCACTCCATGATGCAAAGGGGAAGTTCAGGAAATTTGTCTTTGGCCCGAGTTCGCGGGATGTGCTTTTAGTTAATGCGTGTTGACTGCGAAACCGCCGACTGCTTTACATTCGGAAGCTTTGCTGGCTCGTTCGCGGACGACTTCGTAGGGGTCACCGGCAAGGAAGGCGCCTTAATTTCTATGGCATTTTTGAGCGCATTCGGACCAGAGAGTTCCGGGTGGGCCTTCAACATCTGAGCACCGTATAGGGGCTTATTCACGCCCTGATGACAAGTCGCGCAATTAACCTTTGATATATCCCCCATAACGCCAAGTCGATTAGCAGGCTGAATGGACGTTAGGCCCGTAATGAACTCATTGTTAATTTCGCGCACCATCCGAATGCCATACCAGGCTGTTGTGCGTGCAGGGGGGCTTTGCTCCCACTCGGCCACGGCACGTGTGTTGTGGCAATACGTGCAGTTAACGCCAAGCCCATTACTCATGTGCATCATCAGGGCGTAAGTCCATTCGGTCTGCTTAATGGACATTCGATTACCTGTGGGTAAGGCGGTCGTACCATTCATGCGAATGGGTTTGTTGTCCAGAAGAAACGGCGTGTAAGGGTCGTAAGGCAAAGATGAATTACCCACAGCCTCGACACCAGCCCTGTTCTGACTTGCATCGTTACCCAGTAACCTTCCAGCCAGTTGCATCTCGGGCTCGGTGAACCAGCGCTTCTCTGGAAGGTTCTTGCCGCGGTGACAGGTGTAACAGGTCACGCCCGTCTGACCCACGTGGGCCTGCCAACGGTCGTTGACGGTCTGGGTCATTTGCGTCATACGTCGCGCCACCACCTTGGTGTAGAGCGAATCGTCAGCAAAGTTCTGCACATTATGGCAATAGGCACAGCCCTGTCCTGGTGCAACCCAGGCGGTCATAGCCACCATAAGCCGGTTGAATTGCGCCACCGAAAGATCGCCCAAAACCTGCACGTTTTGATACACCTGGCTTGCCTTCGGCCCGCCTTCCTCTGCAGGCTCAAGGGCCGCCGGGGCCTGATTGGCGGCCACCTTCACAGCCTCTGTGCGCGGGTTAATCACCTGCTCCATGCCTGTGCCTCGATAGCCAATTTGCTGGGTATCAACAGGAGGGCGCTCACAGCCCATAAGGACTAGGCTTAAACTAAGACCCGCCGCAAGGCCGGACCAACGCTGAAAACTGGATTGATAAAGCTTAGTCATCATGACTCTCCTAATAGTCGTCGCGTTCGCTTATTGCGCCAGCTGCGGGTTAAGGGTGGCAGGGTCAACCACCGGGCCCCAGATGGCTGGATAGGCAGGAGCAACACCATGCTTCACAGCCCAGAGGTACCAGTTATCCACCACGGTACCGGTAAGCAAAATGCCAATACCCCCCGTGACGCAGGTGAGTACCGCAAACCACCAGGCCCAACGGTGAATGGATTCCATCGTGGCGTTAAAGCCCATGGTCCAGCGCCAGAAAAGTGCCGCACGCTCCGAGGCCGTTCCGCGATCAACAATCTGCTCAATCTCACGCTCGCCTCCAAAGCGGCTTACGGCAAGAATGGTGGCACCGTGCATGGCGAACAGAAGCACCGAGCCATACAAAAAGGCAATCGACAACATATGGAAGGGGTTGTAAAACAGGTTGCCGTAACGCAGCGAAAAGGCTGCCGTCCAGTCAAGGTGCGAGAAGATTCCAAACGGAACAGCCTCGCCCCAGCTGCCCATGAGCACTGGGCGGAAGAAGCCTAGAACCAGGTAAAGCCAGATGGCAGCGGCAAAGGCCCAGGCCACATGCGTGCCCATTTTCAACTGCACGGCTCGGCGGTACATACGTACCCACCACAGCAGAATAGATAGAGTAATGAAGAAGCCCGAGAACAGCCACCAGCCACCTTCATTCAAGGGTGGAATACGTAAGCCGTACGCAGGTGATGGTGGGTCCACCGAAAGCCAAAAGAGCTGGCGAACAAACTCAATAGGGCTGTAATTAACCTGCACGAGGTAATTCCATCCAATGGCAGTGAAACCAATAATGAAGGCCAGTGCCGAGGCAACGCCTAGAAAGCCTAAATAAATAGGACCAATCTGCGCGTTGCCAAGACGGCCAAGAATGTGCAGGTGGATCGGCTTAACAATGCGTTCGGCGGTATCGCGCGGACGGTCGAGCGGAATACCCGGCTCAAGCGGGCCCACAACCTGCACCTGGGTAAAGAGGTTTTGATATTCAGCCATCGATATTCTCCTTATTCTTTATGCGTATGGCCTATGCGTTAAGACCAAATGGGAAGGCGTAACCACCAACCCCACCACTCGGGCCAACCACGCGTCCAGAAAGGACCACTAATCACGATGCAGACAGCACTAAAGAAGCCGGCCGCCAGGGCCAGGAAAAGGCCAAGTCGGTGAATGCCTAAGGTGCCGATGGAGTAGCCAATGCAATCCCGAAAGAAGGTGTCCTCGTGCTCAGGCGCCTTCACAATCTCACCTTTGGGCGGATTCGTGGACGACAGAATGAGTGAACCATGCAGTGCCAAAGCAAAGGTGGTCGTAAAGAAAAGGCTCACCGCAATCATGTGCGCGGGGTTGTAATGGAAATGCAAAAACTGGTAGCCCACGTTCGAGACCCAGTCTAAGTGGCTCAATATTCCGTAAGGAAAGCCATGGCCCCATGCACCAAGTAAGACCGGGCGAATAACCACCAGCGTAACGTAGGCAAAAATAGCAAAGCTAAAGGCAACCGGCACGTGATAGCCCATACCCAGCTTTCGACAAATCTCCACTTCACGCAAGGCCCATGAACCAAAGGCTCCAATGGCACAGACGGTAATGATTTGCCAGAGTCCACCCTCACGCAGCGGCGCAAGTCCCAAGCCGTACTTAAGATCAGGTGGCGCGATGCTAATTTGCCAAAGATTCCAGGTAGGTCCCTGCGAGGCGCCCCACAGAATGAGGGCCGTGCCTAAGAAGGCAAAGAAAATCGTTGTGACTCCGAAGAATCCAACATAGAAGGGGCCGATCCAAAAATCAAACAGGTCGCCCCCGAGCAGGGTTCCACCACGAACCCGGTATTTACGTTCAAAACTCAGCATAGCCATTTTCGGCGCCCTCCAGGAAAAAAGGGCAGGCGGCCAAAGGACAGGCCCGAAGCTTTTTGTCCGATGACTGCCTGCGTCGTCATGTCGACTTCAACTACTTCGGCATCGACGAGTTTTGAACCGAAGCCTTGTACTCGGCCTGACTCATACCGTCCATCCAGTTGAACCGAACAGTACTTAACAGAATGAGGTGAATCATTGCTGCTAGACCGAACAGAAAAACGCCTTGCACCACCATGGCACGCAGCGGATCGTAGAGTTTCCAAACTCGCCACATATCGTGACCTCCTCGATTAAGTTAAATGGGACATCAGGGTGTAGACAGCTGCCCTTACGCCACCAAACAAAGTCCTACCTTGCTCTGCTCCCGGGAGCCAGGATCGCCAGCGCAGCATGAAAAGCTGAGCAATCAGGGCTACCGCCAGAAAGACAACATAAAGAACAGCAAAGATGCCAATGAAAGCCATCGAGTCGCTGCGCATCGTCTGACGTATGCTTGTTGAATGAGCTATTTCAGCCATAACGGCTCCTCCTTCCGGAACCTAGAGATTTAGTGGAACCAGGGACGCCAGGCCCAGACGAGGATGTGTGCAATGACAGCAATTGCTGTAAAGCCCACTAAGCCCTGCATGTAATACGTGTGAAACTCTTGGGCTTCTTCGTCGGTGAGACCGGAGATGCTTGTGTTATTGCTCATGGGAGGTTCTCCTTAGAGTTGACCTTGCGGTCAAATCCACGCCGGGCCCGCGTGGAGAGGGCAGCCGCGGCACCATGCCACGACGTTTGTTGAGGCGTAGCGATAGGAACCCTGCTGTGCATAGGTTCATGCCACCACCCCCGTGTTCAGAAACTCTTGGGCAGCTTCAAGCTGCTCGACAGTGACCAGGTTGTCACCCGCCTCGCGGGCCTGCCTTTCGGCGCGGTCCCGCAGCCGCTTGGCCACTGAAATTTGAATAATCACTGGATGCTCAGCCACCACCTCTTCAAGACGCTGCTGGGCGTCAGCTGTCCATGGAAGGCTGCGAGCCATCTGCGACTCCGGCGCGCTGCGCGCACCTAAAGGTGTTGCAAGACCCTTATCCATTTCCGTACCCAAAGGCAGAATATGAAAGAGGGCATCAAACAAACCGTTACAAACTTCTTGAAGAAGGTAGACCGCGCCGCTATAGCCCATAAACGGCGTGCCGGTGTGTCGACGAATGATGGCGCCTGGAAACGAGGAAGGAATAAAACTTGCACGACTACCGCGCTCGGCCAAATACATACGTTCGTTGTAGCTGCCAAACATAATTAATGGCGCCTTCTTGGCACAGAAGTCACGCACATGATCGTTCGCGGTTTTCTCACCTGCGCGACGGGCCACGGCAAACTGGCACGGCAGACCAAGCTCGTCTTGTAGGTAATGCCGAATGCCACGCGTGTACGTTTCATTGGCCACCACCGCAAAGCTTGCGGTACCGAAAAAGTCTTGGGTGACCGAACGCCACAAGTCCCAGATGGGCTTAATAGTAGAGTGCTTTTCTTTTTCAATGAAAGGCTCAGGGTTGAGCCCCAGCAGTTCGCCAAGCTGTCGCAGAAAGGCCGTGGTACTGTGCAGCCCAATAGGTGCCTGCAGGTAGGGCCGATCGAGCACCTCGCAAAGCATGCGGCCGTATTCGCGGTACATGCATACATTGACCTCGGCCTCGGCAAGGCGCGGAACATCCATTAAATGACTACCCAAGGGGAAGACCATACCCAGCTCAGCACCGACACCTTCGATTAGGCGTGTTATCTCTGCAAGGTCGCTGGGCATATTAAACATGCCATAGGCCGGACCAATAATATTGACCTTGGGCTTCACACCTTCAGGCCGCGGCTTTACCGCCGGCACCTTCTTCATGCCATACTCGGTCCAGAGCCACATAAGTGCGCGGTTGGCCGACTGCCACTGGTCTTCATCAATGGTGCGTGGAAGAAAGCGTGCAATGTTCATGCCCTCGGGAGTGACACCTCCGCCAATCATTTCGGCAATGGACCCTGTGACCACCACGGCGGGAAGATCGGGATCAAGCACCGCATGGGCCCGCTTCATAGCGCCCTCGGTCCCTTCGCGGCCTAACTGCTCTTCGGCAAGCCCGGTGACAACAATCGGAAGTTCATGCGGCGGCAGGGCATCGGTGTAATGTAGAACTGATGTCACGGGTAGGTTCTCGCAACCCACCGGGCCATCAATCACCACCTGCAGACCCTTCACAGCCGTGAAGACATAAACAGCACCCCAGTAGCCGCCTGCGCGATCGTGGTCAAGAACCATCATGTTCCTATGGCCTCCTTCTCACGGCGTGCCGCCTTCTTTTCTTGCTGACGACGCACAATGCCTTTGAACTCCGGGCGATGGGCAGGGGTGTCGCGCCAGATGCCTGCGTTGTCCTTCGTGCCCACATCACCAAAGAAGGCCTTCATGGTGTTGAACCGGTCTTGATTGGCGAGCGCCGCATTCACCACCTGGGCTAGCGAACCTGCACCCGCTGCACCCATTAAAGGACGCGCTGAAATAAGGTTGGTGAAATAAAGCGAAGGAATGCTTTGCTCTTTCGCTTTTTGAACCACCGGCGTGGTGCCAATGGCAAGGTTGGGCTTGAATTCGTCAACAGCCGCTAAGTCCTGCTCAAGCGATGCGCGGTATTGAACATGCACGCCTTTAGCCTCAAGCCAGTCGCGATCCATTACACTCATGGCCGTGCGCGGGCAGGCCGTGCCCACATAGCGAACATCGGCCCCGCTTTCAATAAGCATGCGAGCCACCAAGAGCTCGGAGCCTTCGTAGCCGCTTACTGTAATGCGTCCTTTAATGGGGCTCTTCGAGAGCACCTGTTGAATCATGGGCAGCACCGCCTGTCTGGCTGCTGCAATTTTGTCTGTGCCGGTGTTAGTCGCGGCACCGATGGCTTCTAACCAGTTAGCTGTACCCTCAATACCCACAGGTGCCGAGCCTGTAATGGGTCGGCCTGCGCTTTCAAAGACACGCATGCTTGCCGTGTAGAAGGGATGTGTGGCGGCCACTGCGGCACAGTCCAGCGCGGCATAAAGTTCCCGCCAGTCACGGGTTGGAACCACCGGCCCCACGGCCAGTTGCATGGGGGCAAGCATCTGACCAATTAGCATGGGGTCGGCGGGAAACA
>JAYNLI010000030.1:0-15788 GCA_038111655.1 Bordetella sp. | reverse complement strand
CACTGCTGACAGCGACTACCTGTACACCGCGTTTTTCAAACTCGGGCATCAGGCGCTCGAGTTCCATCAGGTATTTGGCACAGATGGGGCAATGCAGGCCACGGTAAAAGACGACCATGTCAAATGTGGTTGGAGGTGTGGCGCCCAGCACATATCGCCCGCCTCCCACCAAAGGAATGTTCAATGCAGGGACAGGCTGGCGCGGGGTCAAGGCGAGGGTGCTCATGAGATGTCCTTTCAAAAATGGGGTGTCGTCTGCGCAGGCTGGGTAGCACAGATCAGAGTATGTCGTATGATTTGCAACAGAAAATTCAGAATCAATTGCAATTCGTACAAAATGAGTGACGCTAAATTGGATCGCCTGTCGGCTCTTCTGGAAGGACTGGCACCGGTGGTGACGCTGGGTTTGTCATCACAAGATCGCCTGCAAGGTGCGCCGCACCCAGACAACGACAGTGCTTTACAGCTTTACTTTCTGACGCGTGGCAGTGCCGAGCTGGAGGTTGGCGGCTCTTCACAGAGGCTCGAGTCTCCTGCCTTGGTGGCGGTTCATGCCAGTCAGTCTTTCGTGCTGCACAAACTCACGGCAGATGATCCGAATCGTTTGATCGGTGCCCACGTCCAACTGTTGGGGCCAGTGGCCACTCTTTTCCTGGAGGAGTTTGCGCACCCGCGAGTCGTATCGCTGGCCGATGATGAACCCGCCTTGCGTCTGGCAGTAGCCATGATCGAGTCCGAGTTGAATGCGCCGCGTTGTGGTCAGCCCGCGCTGCTGAACCGAGCAGGTGACATTCTCTTCATTGGTCTTTTGCGCCATTTGGTGGCTCATCCCGTCGCGACAAGGGGAGGACTGTTCAATGGCTTGGCCGATCCCCGTATTGCTAAGGCGCTGGTGGCGATGCACCAGCGGCCGGCTTTTGGCTGGGACCTGGAGCTACTGGCTCAGGAGGCGGGCATGTCACGAACCGGTTTTTCCACTAAGTTCCACCAAACCATGCGCCGTCCACCAGGACGATATTTATCTGCTATCAGGTTGGCATTGGCGCAACGCGCTGTAGATTTAGGCAAGGGTCTTAAAGAAGCAGCGAGGATCGCAGGTTATGAAAGCAGCTCAGCGCTGTCGCGTGCCCTTTCAAAAGCAAAAGACCATTAGCCTTGCTCTGGCACTCCCGCCAACCTTTTGTGAGTCCTCCGCGTACAGAACCTTTTCTCAAAAAAGATCAAGTGCCTGGAAGGCCTGTCAGCAACGATCAACCGATGTTCGGCGTTTCTTGAAGGAAAGTTATGAAATCCATTTTTACCATTGTCGTTTCATTCTTGCTTCTGTACATGCCGGCGGCGTATGCGCAAGTATTCGACGCTTTTCGGGGGCACTTACAAGATATCAAATCACGATTTAGTGCGCACCAAAGGATGGAAGGTCAAGTCTTAAAAAGGGGTTCAATTGACACAAATGCAAAAGGACAAGACTTGATACACAACTCTTCTGGTAGTTGGATGCTTATCCGATCTGGTGATCAGCTCTATTTACAGTCAGGCGACGATTTTCGATCGAGTCCCGGGCCAGACTACCATGTGTATGTGAGCAATAGTCCTGCTATCAAGGATGGCGATGAATTTGGCAGCAGTCAGATAGAAGTGGGGCGACTGGTAAAACCCAATGGTGCGGCCTACTACCTGCTGAAAGCAAATGACGCAGGCGGTATTCGTAGCGTCCTCATATGGTGCAAACAGTTCAAAGAGTACATCGGCTCAGCGGATTTGGTGGTTGTCAAGTGATGCCTCCGCCTACGGAGCCCGTATTGAGTTCGAATCCCCGATCCTGCCAAAAACAGGGGGCCTGAGACTGAGCGAGTCAGTTGAACAATCGCTTTTGGCCCGCCAAGACTATTTCGAACTGATTCCAAGTCGTTCGAACAATTTACAACTCGTTCGGGGCCTCCTTGGGTGCGCCCCTAGAACACTTTCCGGATCAGACAGGCTTCTTCATAGGCCTCAATGTCTTTGAGCCGGTACAAGACCTTCCCCACGATCTTCAAGTACTGCGGGCCCTCGCCGACGGTGCGCCAGCGCTGAAGTCTCGCGACTGAACACACCCAACGATCTGCAAGCATTGTTTCGGTCAGGAGTTGGCGGGCAGGTTCGGCCGGGACCTCTGGAACCAACAGTTTGGGCTCGAACTTGGGTTCGTTGGCTGCTGTTTTGGCGATGCCATTGGACAGGGCGTCCAGCACGTCACCCATTTTCTCAGCCCGTGGGTTCGAAGATGAGGTGTTGTTAGTAGCCATGGGCGTGCTCCTTGATGCCTATATGCAGTGGTTTCATATAGGTTCATACCGGTTGGCTGGACTTTTTTCTCAGCAGGGTTGTTTCCATGCCTCCTAAATGCTACGACCCAAAGCTCTAGACAGCGTAGAAGGGCTGGCATAGCCAGTTCGCGCAGCAATTTGTTTCAGCCCAACACCGGTCTGCACCAGTTGCCGTGCAATGGCCAGCCGCAAATTTTCTAAATACTTTCCAGGTGGCACCTGCATGACGTCTTTGAAGTAATTCGCAAACGATGTCCGCGACATGCCTGCCAAGTTGGCCAAGGTTTCCAGGGTCCAAGGGTGAGATGGCTTTGCGTGCATGGCAACCAAACTTCTGGCAATTCGCGGATCTGACAACGCAAGAAACAGCCCTGATTCGTGTTGCGGTCGAGATGTTAGGTGTCGCATCAAACTGATCAGCAAGATATCGCCTGCATGATTGATGAAGAGCGGTTGGCCACAACGACTGGCCTGCATTTCATTGGCAATCAGCGTCATGACTTGCACGAGCGATGGGTCAGCGTCCCTCATTCCAATTGAGATTGGCCGAGGTAGCTCAGCTAAAAAACTGGGCCCCATGGGGCCATCAAAAACAACGCTAAAACTCATCAAGCAACGCTGATTGGCTTCGAGGATGTTTGGGAGCGAGTGCTTCGCAGGGCAAACCAACAAAGACAGAGAGTCCAGTTGAATGGCCGAAAAGTTATCCGAGGAGAGTTCAGATGTTCCCTCCTTGATGATGTGTAAAGAAAAACCTTCAGCCATGGAAGTCTGAGTCACTTTTGGACTGAGTCCTTCCAGTAATGCGGTGAGGCGATCTAAGCGAGGGGCATCCATTTGTACGAATTGCAAATTTATATGTACGTATTGTTGCATCAAGTACAAGATAATGCAAAGAGGCGAGAGTGCTTTAACCGAGTCAGGATCCATGTTTTCAAAAATTGCATCTATCACGCTCCCCATCTTCACTCTGGTGTTGGTTGGCTTTCTGTACAGCCGCCGCGTCAAACCGGACCTGGGAGGTGCCAACAAGTTGGTTGTGGACGTGGCTCTACCGGTTTTGATTTTTATTTCGCTGTCTGCCAAGTCCTTTGACCCGATCTCAGCCCTGTCGTTTACTGGGGCATCCATTTTGTTGATTTTTCTGAGCGGATTGATCGCTTGGCCGTTGGCGAAATTTTCAGGCGCTACTCAGCAGGCATTTTTGCCTTGTGCCATGTTCACCAACGTGGGCCCGATTGGAATCCCTTTAATTGCCTTGGCCTACGGACCAGAAGGAATGGCAACAGCGGTGGTTTTGTTGGTGATCTCCAATATTCTGCATTTCACGCTGGGTGCTGGCGTGATGAGCGGCAAAGTGGACTGGCGCATGGTGTACGCCAACCCACTGGTTTGGGCAACTGTGCTGGGTGTGGCCAGTTCTCAATTGCAGTTGGCTCTACCCGAATGGGTTCAAACCTCTTGCACCATGATTGGCAGTGTGTTGGTTCCGATGATGTTGATGTCCCTCGGGGCAAGGCTTGCCAGCAGTCAAGTCGCAGATGCTTGGGTGGGAGTTCAGTCAGGCGTACTGATTTTGATCGTCAGAATTGCGGCTGCATTTTTGACCCTCTGGCTCATCCCCTTGCAAGGGTTGGAGCGCGGAGCGTTGATTTTGTTTGCATGTTTGCCTCCCGCAGTTTTCAATTTTCTTCTGGCGGACAAATTTCAAGTAGAGCCAAATAAGGTTGCGTCCACAGTCATCGTCGGCCACGTGCTGAGCCTGGCGTTTCTGCCTCTCGGTATTTGGCTCGCATTCATTTAATCCTTTCAATCCAAACTCACAAGGAGCATCTCGCATGATCAAGTTCTATTTCCATCCGTCACCCAATCCATTGAAGATCGCGCTGTACCTAGAAGAGACTGGTGAACCCTACGATCTCATTCCAGTGGATACGCGCAAAGGTGAGCAGCACTCAGATGCTTTCAAGGCGATCAACCCCAACGCCAAGACGCCGGCCATGCTGGATGATGACGTTCGAGTTTTTGATAGCAACGCTATGTTGCTTTATTTGGCTGAAAAGATTGGTAAGTTTGTTCCTGTTGACACGCCCAAAAACAAAGCCGAGATGTACTCATGGCTGATGTTTGTGGCCACGGGCATTGGCCCGTACTGTGGTCAAGCGGTTCACTTCAAACACTTTGCACCCAAGCCAAATGACTATGCGGTGAATCGCTATGACTTTGAAGCATGGCGGCACTGGCACCTTATCAACGACCATTTGGCAAATCAGCCTTACATGATGGGCAATGAGTACACCATCGTGGACATGTCGGTTTGGGGCTGGGCTCGAGTCGCACCCTTTGTTTTGGGTGCAGATGCTTGGGAAAAACTGCCCCATGTCAAACGCTTGCTCGATGAAATCAACGCGCGACCTGCGGCGCAGCGCGCAGAAGCCTTGAAGACGAAGTTTGCCTTCAAAACCGAAGTGGATGAGGACGCACGAAAAATGTTGTTCCCCTCCAATGAGCGTCTTAAAACCGCTGGGGTATGACGCATGATTGACTTTTATTACTGGACAACGCCGAACGGTCACAAGGTCACGATGTTCTTGGAAGAGTCAGACCTTGACTACAACATCAAACCCATCAACATCAGCAAGGGTGAACAATTCGCCCCTGATTTTTTGAAGATTGCCCCCAACAATCGCATTCCGGCCATCGTTGACCACTCGCCACTGGGTGGCGCTGCACCCATTGCGATTTTTGAGTCAGGCGCCATTCTTTTGTATTTGGCAGACAAGACACAAAAGTTTATTCCTCAAGATTTACGTGGAAGAAATGAATGCCTGCAGTGGTTGTTCTGGCAAATGGGAGGCTTAGGCCCTATGGCTGGTCAAAACCACCATTTTGTACAGTACGCCCCCGAGCAATTGCCTTACGCCATCGATCGGTACGTCAAAGAGACTTCCCGCTTGTATGGCGTCTTGAATAAGCATCTGTCAGATGGCCGTGAGTACATTTGCGGCGACTACTCGATCGCTGACATGGCCGCCTATCCTTGGGTCGTGCCGCATGAGCGTCAGCGCCAGGACATGAGTCAGTTTCCCTCTCTGGCGTCATGGTTTGAACGAATAAGAAACCGTCCAGCAACACAGCATGCCTATGAGATTGCCAAGTCAATCAATACATCGCCCACCGTGGACCAGAACGCCAAATCTATTTTGTTTGGTCAAGATGCCAAGACCGTTATTTGATTCTCATTGAGGAAAATTCCATGAAAATAAAAGCGGTTGTTTTTGATGCCTACGGCACATTGTTTGATGTTTACTCCATCCAAGTTTTGGCTGAAAAGTTCTATCCTGGACACGGGGCCGATATTGCGGTGAAGTGGCGCGACAAGCAAATTGAGTACACACGGTTGATCACTCAGTCCGATCCTCACAACGCATCGGGTAGCCAATATTTCCGCCCGTTTTGGGAGTTAACGCAGTTGTCGTTGGAGTACACACTAGACCGACTCAAACTTGAACGTGAATCTGGGCAAGTTGAAAAACTGATGCAGCAATATGCACACCTCACGCCATTTGCAGAAAATTTGGCAGTGCTTCAAAAGATCAAAGACATTGGTCTTACTACAGCCATCCTCTCAAATGGCAGTGTGGATATGCTTACCTCAGCAGTCAAGAGCGCGGGAATGGAAGATGTTTTAGACCATCTCATTTCAGTGGATTCGATTCGACTGTTTAAGACCTCTCCCGAAAGTTACGGTTTGGTCCAACAAGCCATTCCGGTCAACAAAGATGAAGTTCTATTTGTATCCAGCAATGCATGGGATGCTTTGGGTGCCACCTGGTTTGGTTTTACAACGCATTGGGTCAATCGACAAGGTTTGCCGTTTGAAGCGTTATCTCCGCAGCCGCATTTTTCAGGCTCTGACCTTAATTCAGTATTGGATTCGTTGGGTTAAATTGCAATGAGACCATCCATGTCTTTGATTTGATAAATTTTCAAGTTACATGACCGAACCAAATCTCTGTCTCAACATTTAGAATGATGCATTGAACCCCAAGAGCTTGATTTACTTGCACTTGAAAACTTAGGCGGTTTGCGATCTGGTATCTTCTGGCCCGCCAAGATTCATTCGAATTGATTCCAAGTCGTTCGAACAATTTCCAATCCGTTCGGGGCCTCCCAAGGCGCTCTTAGAACGTCTTCCGGACCAGGCTGGCTTCCTCGTAGGCCTCAATGTCCTTGAGCCGGTACAGGACCTTCCCCACGATCTTCAAGTACGGCGGCCCCTCGCCGACGGTGCGCCAGCGCTGAAGGCGCGCGACGGAGCACACCCAGCGATCGGCGAGCATTATTTCGGTCAAGAGTTCTCGTGCAGGCTCGGCCGGGACCCTACGGCCTGAAGGTGGAGCCTCTGGTTTGGTCTCTCTTGCTGCCGTTCTGGCGATGCTGCTGGACAGTACGTCCAGCACGTCGCGGGGGCTTTCAGGCCGTGGTGTAGCAGAAGAGGTGTGGCCATGTGCCTCGGTGCTTGTATGGGGTGATTTCATACAAGTTCATACCGGTTGGCCGGGCGCTTTTTCTCAGCGTGGTTAGGCGGCTTTCGGCCATAAGCAGACTCTCAGTCCCCGCACGATATAGAGAATTGGGTGTCTCGCTGGAGAGTGAGACCTGCGTCGCAGGCACCCAGAAGACCAACAGTGAAAATGGGGCGAGTAGCTAGTTAACGACCTTCACCTTGCTCTCCGTTTCAGTGGCACAGTGCATACCCAAACGGCTCAATAGGAGGCGATCCTTCTCCGCCTGAGGATTGCTGGTCGTCAGCAGTCGATCTCCATAGAACATGCTGTTGGCACCCGCCAGGAAGCACAGCGATTGCAGGCTTTCAGGCATTTCTTCTCGACCTGCCGACAAACGAACCATCGCCCGAGGCATGCAGATGCGGGCAATCGCGATCATGCGGACAAACTCAAAGGGGTCCAGTCTCTGGGTTCCTGCCAAAGGCGTGCCTTCCACTTGCACCAAATTATTGATCGGCACAGATTCAGGATAAGGGTCCAGATTGGCCAGTTGGACGATCAGACCGGCTCGTTGACGGCGCGTCTCGCCCATGCCGACGATGCCGCCGGTGCAGACTTTCAGCCCAACATGGCGAACACGTCCAAGGGTATCGAGTCGATCCTGATAGGTTCGGGTCGTGATGATCTGGCCGTAGAACTCGGGGGAGGTGTCCAGGTTGTGGTTGTAGTAGTCCAGCCCGGCATCCTTGAGTTGTTCGGCCTGAACATCATCCAGCATGCCTGCGGTCAGGCAGGTCTCCATCCCCAGCGCTTTGACTTCGCTGATCATCTCTCCAATCTGCTCGATGTGACGCTCCTTGGGTGAACGCCAGGCCGCCCCCATGCAAAAGCGCGTGGCACCGCTGGCTTTGGCTGCACGGGCCGCGTCCAAGACCTCTTCCAGCGGGAGCAGTTTTTCGGCTTTGAGGCCCGTATCGAAATGGGCTGATTGCGGGCAGTATTTGCAGTCCTCTTCGCAGCCGCCCGTTTTGATGGACAGCAGCGAGGAGAGCTGAATCGCATTGGGGTCAAAATTGTCCCGATGGACCTGCTGCGCACGGAAGATCAGGTCATTGAACGGTAGCTCAAACAGTGCTGCCACTTCATCCACCGTCCACGGTTTGGTGTTGCGGCGGTCCGCGTCAGTAGTCGGTGTCAGTGTCTTGATTTGATTGAGGTTCATGCGTTTTCCAGTGCCACGCGCAAAGCGCTCAGGCTCAAGTGAGCGGCAACAGCCGCGGGATTGGGGTCTGGCAGACGAGGCACCTGACCCCAGCAAGGAGCATTTAGTCGGGCCGATAAAGCGGCCAGATTATCTTCAACATAGGCCATCGAGGGATCAACTGCATTGGCAACCCAGCCAGCCAGGTGCAATCCGCGAGCTTGAACGGCCTCAACGGTGAGCAGTGCGTGATTGATGCATCCCAAGCGCATGCCCACCACGAGAATGACTGGCAAATCGAGATCTGCTGCCATATCGGCGGTGTCCCAGCCAGCGGTCAGTGGCACACGAAAACCACCCACGCCTTCCACAAACCCAATGTCGCAAAGTCTCAGCGTCCGCTGCACGGTTGCGAGCAACGCTTCTGGCTCAATGGTGATGCCCTCGAGTTCGGCTGCGATATGAGGCGCGCAAGGTGTGCGCAGTTGTAAAGGCCCAACCTGGGCGTCGGTCAGTTCAATATTGGCAGCGGCGCGCAGGCGCAGTACGTCCTCGTTGACCCATCGGTTATTCACGATGTCCTGGCCCGCCGCCAGGGGTTTGACGGCTGCGCTGCGCATTCCAAGGCTACCCGCCAAATGGGTCAGCCCTGCTGTGATGGCGGTCTTTCCGATTTCCGTGTCGGTGCCTGTGACGAAAAATCCCTTCATGCACCCTCCATGCGTTGCACGGCTGCCTCTACGGCATCCAAAAGGCGGTCGATGTCGCTTGCAGTGTGTGTGGCGCACAAGGTAATGCGCAATCGCGCCTGCCCCACGGGAACCGTCGGCGGACGGATGCCGGGTACACGCAGGCCAGCCGTCTCCAGCTCCGATGACAGGATCATGGTGGCGTCGTTGGAGCCAACGATCAGCGGTTGCACGGGTGTGGATGAAAGGGTCAGTTGCCAACCCCAATGGGAATGGCGATCCAGCAATTCACCCAAGCCCTTGCGTAATTGGTGCTGCAGTGCCAACAGGTGTCTGCGGCGTTGTTGGCCAACATCTCCTTCAATGAGATCGAGACTGGCCAATAAGGCATGGCAGACCGCAGGCAAGGAGGCCGTGGTGAAGATGTAAGTGCGAGCCGCCTGCATCAAATAGGCGATGACACGTTCGTGGGCGGCGACAAAAGCCCCTGACAAGCCAGCCGCCTTGCCCAGGGTGCCGACCAGAATGATGCGCTCACTGCACAGGCCAAAGTGCTCCAGTGCACCACGTCCACGCTCCCCCAGCACGCCAAAGCCGTGCGCATCGTCGAGGACCAGCCACGCATCGTGCTCCTGTGCCAATTGCAGCAACTCCGGCAAGGGGCCCATGTCCCCGTCCATGCTGAAAATGGTGTCGCTGACGATGAGTTTGATTTTCGCCGTGCTGGACGCCAGAAGCTTGCGCAGCTCGGCCACATTGGCGTGGGCATAGCGCTGAACGGGTGCCTTGGCCAGGCGCATGCCGTCGATCAGGGATGCGTGGTTGAGTTCGTCCGAGAAAAATTCGGCTTCGGAATCCCCCAAAGCCGAGGTAACCGCCAGATTGGCCATATAGCCGGTGCTGAAGCTCAACACACGCGCCTGTGGAATGTGAGGCGCAAACCAGCTGGCCAGCCTGTCTTCGAGGCGCTCGTGCGCCAGCGTGTGGCCGCTGATCAGGTGTGAGGCGCCCGAGCCACCAGCCCAAATTTGCGCGCCTTCCGCCAAAGCCTCGGCAATGCGCGGGTGGGATGCCAGCCCAAGATAGTCGTTTGAACAGAACATCAGCCTCTGCTGGCCGACGCCGTTTGTACTCCGGACGATTTGATGAGGTGACGTTGGCGATTCTGCGGTGCGCAACACCCGGGTCAAGTGCTGCTGGGCTATGGCGTCGAGTTTCTGGGTCAGATGCTCATGCAGCATGGTGCAGAACCTCGTTCAAGGTGACGCCCACGGCATGGGCCAGAAAATCCGCTGCTGCCTGGTCGATTACATAGGGGGGCATCAGGTAGACCGTGCTGCCTATCGGCCGGATCAACAACTCATGACGCCGTGCAGCCAAGTGAAAACGTTCGCTGAATCGGTCGCCGGCATCTGTGACGTCGAAAGCGAGAATCATTCCCCGCTGGCGGAAGTTCTTGACACGAGGGTGCTCTGACAAAACTGCAAATGCTTCGCTCAAGGCCGAGGCCTGGACTCGATTGGCCTGTATCTGTCCAGCATCGAATCGATCCAGCACCGCATTGGCTGCGGCACAGGCCAGAGCGTTGCCCGTGTAGGAGTGAGAGTGCAGGAACCCACGGGATACGTCATCGCTCCAGAATGCGCGGTAGACAGCCTCTGTGGTCAGCACCAGTGACAAGGGCAATGTTCCACCGGTGATCCCTTTGGAAAGGGTGACGAAATCAGGCCACTGCGCTGTGTCAACCTGTTCCCAGGCAAAAAAGGTTCCTGTGCGCCCGCAGCCCACCGCAATCTCATCGGCAATCAAGTGAACACCGTGCTGGCGGGTGAGCGCGCGCACTTTGCGCAAGTATTCGGGGGAGTGCATGACCATGCCGGCCGCCCCCTGGACTAGCGGCTCCACGATCACTGCAGCAATGTGCTCGCCCCGCTCATCGAGCAAGCTGCGCAAGGCAGAAAACGCGGCATCCTCGTTGTTGAGTCGGCTGTCCGGCGATTCAACGATGTGTGCATGCATCAACAGTGGATCGTAGGCGTCACGGAAGATGGCCACGTCGGTCACGGCGAGCGCACCGATGGTTTCACCGTGGTAGCCATTTTTGAGACAGACAAACTCGCGCCGGAGCGTTTGCCCCTGATTGCGCCAGCTGTGAAAACTTTGCTTCAACGCGATTTCAACGGCACTCGCACCATCCGAGGCAAAGAACACATGACCCAGCGAGCCACCCGTTCGGACGCTTAGCCGTTCGGCCAGCCGAACGGCAGGTTCGTGCGTGCAACCGGCCAGCATGACATGCGGCAGCGTATCGAGCTGGGCTTTGATGGCTGCATTGACGTCAGGATGCGCATGGCCGAACAGGTTGACCCACCAGGAGCTGTTGGCATCGAAGTAGCGTCTTCCTTGCGTGTCAAACAACCAAGGGCCTTCGCCTCGTGCGATTGGCAGAGGCGGCGTCTTCTGTGCGCGAGCCATTTGCGTGCAAGGGTGCCACACCACGTTAAGGCTCCGAATGGCAAGCTCACCTTGCTGAGCAGAGTGAAATTTCATCAGGTATGAATCTGAACGCTCCCTCACTGGCATCCTCGACAGTGAATGGGCAAAACAGCGTCACCTGGCGATGCGCCACCTTGTTGGCCGGTATCCGGGCTGGTGGAAGCTGCTGTCGCCTTCCCGAGCAATATGCTCAGTGGCTAGTGACAGGAGTGAGAGGTGAGTCTCGTCCACTTACCGTTGCGAGGACAGCGCAGGTTGAGTTTTCCCTGAAAGGGTTAGCTTCCCTGCTTCCCGTTTAACTGCGATGTGTGAAATACACCGCGAGCACCAACCTTTTTAGTTTAGCTCATACACCTACATTCGCATGCTGGTTCTGAAATGTGGTGGCTGCGCCGACATTGCCTGCGCTTATTGGCCGACCGCTTTGGGTCGAAAGCCGTCCTCTGCGGGAGAGGTCAGTTCGAATCCCTGGCCCCACCAAAAAACGATGCATCTGGACCTGAGCAGGTTAGTGGGGCTATCATTGCTGCTCCGCCAACTTGTCAAGGCTGCGGGGCGGAAGCCACGTTACAGCTGTCCCGGTTCCCCCGATTGTTCCCCTACCTCCGCTACCCCTCAAGGACAACTTGGGTGAGTACCACGGGGTTAAGGTTCCACCACTTATCGGGGATACCCCCGGCCCGCGACCAACGGTCCGGCGCCGGCGCGCTCAATGGGGTTCCTGAACAAGCCAACTTCTGGTGCGGGCTTCTTGAGGAGTACAAGTCAATTTCGTATGTCAAGCTTCAGAACTTATCCAAAAGCTTCTTCTTGGCTTCCATGTACTCTTCGTTGGTTAATAGCCCCCTCTCTCGCATTGCCCCAAGTTTTCGGAGTTCGGCGGCCAACCCCTCGGCTTTCGAGGCAGATGCTGAAGCGCTGGCGACCGAGCAATTCTTCTCCTTGCGCAAATCCTTTAGAGCTTTGATTCTGTTGCCGGCTGCTTCAAGAGCATCCTTATAGTTATTGTTTTTTGCAATCAAGTTAAACGGAAACCAAAGAATGCCATCTACCACATCGGCCCCCGAGATGTCGTCTTTGTCCTTATTGACGTCATCGATGATGACCTGGGTTTTCACGATTTCACCTGAAATCTGTTCGCAAGTAAGGCTGTCATCTCCCGCTTGATTAGAGGAGACGACCTTATGTTGTGCGCTTCCGGCGCATCCTGCGATGAAGGTCAAAACCATGAGGTAGGCGACGGTGTGCTTGATCTTCTGCATTTCAACTCCACTCTTAGATAGGGGCGGAAGATAAACGGCGCCCAACGTTATGTCAAGTGGGTGTCAGTCCTTGGTCTCAAGTCTGACTGGGGCTTCGCCTCTTGACGATGCATGCCACCTCCTAACTGCCGTGATCAGATATCTCCTCTAGACCGCTGTCACCTATAGACTGCGTCGACTCCCTGCTATGAAATAGTCACAGCTGGAGAATGTTTTAACGACTACCCCTAAGTCGGCGGCGCATGTTGGCACAAAAAATTGCATGAAGGTCACGGACCATGTTAGATTGCTGTGGAGTTTGGAATTTGTTCCTGAAGCTTAACGGCGCTCATACTTGGAGTGGCACTAGCATGAAATCAATCAAAGTGTTTAAGGCATTGCCAGTGTTGGTGGTTTTCATACTGGCAGGTTGTTCGCTAGTTCGACAGGCAGACCTTAATGCATGGCCAGGCACACCAGTTGTAGAGTTGGAAAAACATCCGGTTTTACGAACAATGCGCCTGGTAAAAACTAGAGCATCAGATGGGACTGAAATTTGGAACTTTGTGAATTCGGCAAAACTGGCTCGATGCTCGTCAATCACTGATGACTACCTCGACGACGATAACTACCTGGGTTTTATTAATTGCGTTAAGCGCGAAGCTGCTTGCAACAATATTTTTTATGTGAAAAACGGTATTGTCGAAAGATACACACCAGTTGGTTCGGGTGGCGCCATTTGTTACACAAACCAGACACTTCAACCAGGATATCGTGGGCCGGTAAATATCCGTTAATTTTTGCGGTAAAGCCCCACCAAGTCAGCCCCTCTTTGTTCAATCAATTCAGGCGCCAATCGAACTTGAAGTTGGTATTGATATTGATATTGATAAGAGTGTTGACTAAGGTGTAGTTACAGATTCTGCTTAAAGTTACTGCTGCGCTTTTATTTCTGCTTAGCGCATTGGTTGAGGTAAGAGTTGTCGTAGGGGTTCTGATCAATGTTCTAGTTCTGGTGATTGTGTCGAAATAGATCATGGTTCAGGTTGTCATTTGGCTACGAATAATTGATTTGATATTCATGTTGTTTTAGATAACGATTGTTATAGACATATTTTTTTCGCTTTCGCTTACGGTTCGAGTCTCGATCTTGCTCTAGGTGAACGTTCCTTTTCCGTTGTAGAAACTTCAAATATATTGAGAGACCCCGCCGGTCCGAGGCAAGCTCCGCCAGCGGGGTGGATCTAAAAGTCATCCAATCTTTCTACCGGGACGGCGGTAAGTACGACGCTGTAGCGGTCGCTTTCTGGAATGGCCTCACCATTTGTGTCATTTTCGGGCGATCCTAGCTCAACCTTCCAGAGGTGCTCTGCAAGCGCCTTTAAGCTTATGTCCTTTGACTCTGGGTCCAAGCGGCGGAGTGCTCTGAATAGGCCCGCTAACTTTGATTTCGGTCCCTTGGGGATGAACTCTCCATTCGTTCTAGCTGGGCCAACTAGGTCCTTTACTGTGCAGAACATGCCGAACATACCAATGGAGTTACCTTCAGGGTCAAGAAGATCAAAGATGAGCTCCACTCGAGGTGTTATGTAGACGCAGGTTCGATGTCCAAGAAAACGCGCCATATAAGTTCCCGGTTCGGCGTATGGCCTTATTGGTCCATCAAAGCTCAGCTGCCTGGTTGAAGGCACAAAAGCCACACTGTCATAGAAAGAGTCGCTCTTATTCATGGGCGCTTTCCTCAATCGGACTGTCTGAGTGTGGGCCACTTCCTCGTTCGATGCGTGAAAGCATCCAGGCGGTGATATCGGACTCGACCCATACCCGTTTAGTTGTGCTGAGTTTCACTGAGCGAGGAAACTTGTCGCAGGCCTCCCAGGCTAGGACGGTCGACTTAGACAGGGCCACCCGTTCGATGACTTGTTTCAGCGACAAAAAGACTATGTTTCGATTGTTCACTTGTACTCCACTGGTCACGGCAAAATCGCCGTGTGGGTAGTACACCGTGGAAGCGGAAGCGCGGAGGGGGTTTGGCGTAAATTACTGGGTTGTTGTTCTCAGCCCTAATGACCTAGAACACGGGGTTGGAGGTGTTGAGATGCAAGCCCTAGCGGCCTGTCCTCGGGCCTGAGATTCTGTTGCCCTTTAAGCTCGATCACCCTCGACCTGAACTCATCTTTATTCGCCGGATTTTCTTGGAGCGCACGCCGGACAGCGGTATGCCACTTCTTTATTGTGTGTTCACTATACCTCTCGTCGGCAGGCAAATCTTGGAACTCATGCTCAAAACGCCTGATCAATAACTTTTGGGAGAGCTTTGTGTGTCGGGCTGGGTCTGCCTGGTGCTCGGTATGTATCTGCCAAGCAAGCTCTAAAAGCCTCTCTCTTTGGGGCTCGAACGCTTCGTGGGCTAATGCACCATCGCGTCGCGGCTGATCCCGTAATTCTGTCAGGCGTCTCCCCTTCTGCTCGCGGCGCTGCCTCTCTTCGGTCAAGGCTTCCCTATAGGTTTCTTTTACTTTGATTAATTTCTCAATATGCTCGTATAACTTGTTGTAAGTTTCGTTTTTCGCGCACTCTTGTAAGCTAATGAACGCTCCCGGGTTAGGGTATGCATCAAGTGAAGTTAAATTTCGCTCGTTCATCGTTTCCTCCGACCACGTGAGCCCAATGCTCCATCATCGCACGGCGGCGTTCCAGCATGTCGCCCCTTCTGTAAGCGGCCTCGACCTTATTCGAAACGGCGTGTGCCAAAGCCATCTCCGCTAGGTCACCCGGGTACTCGGTCTTCTCTGCCACCCAGTCCCGAAAGGTAGAGCGGAACCCATGAACCGTTATGCCAGGTAGCAGCTTCTTGGCGGTCTTTGACATTGCAACGTCAGATAGTGGCTTGCCGTTTCTTTGGAAGACGTGGGGCCCGTCTGTCAGCTGCTTTCGCTGCGCTAATATTTCAAGGCATCTATTTGGCAGGGGGATTCTGTGCGCACTACCTGCTTTCATCCGGACCGCCGGGATCGTCCAAAGGCCTTCATCAAACTCGGACCAAGTCGCGAATCTAACCTCTCCGGACCGGGCGGCGGTGAGTATCAGAAACTCCAAGGCGAGGTCAGTCGGTCCACCTCTATCTCGGAGGGCCTTGGTCAGTTCTGGCATGTCTCGCAGTTGCGCAGCAGGATGGTGCTGCTGTTTCATGATTCGGTTGGGCTGGGGAAGCACGTGCTCGAGCAGGCCCTTCCATACTGCAGGGTTCCCGCCGTCTCTTAACCCCAGGGCGAGCGCTCCACCCAGGACCTTTTCAATCCGCCCCCTCAGCCTCGTGGCCGTTTCTGTCTTTTCTACCC
>JAYNLI010000029.1:0-16018 GCA_038111655.1 Bordetella sp. | reverse complement strand
ACCTCGATACGGCGAAGCCACTTCACCCAGGAAACGCCCTGAATACCGGGCACAACGAGGCGCAGGGGGTAACCGTTTTCTGGCCTAAGCATTTCGCCGTTCATGCCATAAGCAACAATGACGTCGTCCAGCGCTCGATTAAGAGGAATGGTACGAGTCATTCCGGAACCATCGGCTCCTTCGGCAAGAATGTACTTGCCCTTCCTCTTGTCATAGCCGGCATGCTCAAGAAGAACCGACAACGGAACGCCTGTGAACTCCGAGCACGAAACCATGCCGTGGGTGTATTGAACCGTAGGAACAGCAACATTGCCCCATTCCATAGCCGTATTCGCTCCACACTCAATGAAGTGGATGCGAGAGACGGACGGAAGCCGCATGATGTCATCCATGGTGTAGACCTTGGGGGTCTTGACCATGCCGTTGATCATGAGGCGATGCTTCGACGGATCGATGTCCCACCAACCCTGGTGATGGCGCTCAAAGTGAAGGCCACTGGGGGTAATAATTCCAAAAGTGCCCTGCAAAGGCGTGAAGGCAACGGAAGCCTGGGAGACGCGAGTAAGCCCCGGGCTCTCGCGACGCTGAAGGCCCTTCTCCCACTGAGAAGGAACCCCGTAGCCATTGGCAGCAACCGGCATACCTAAGCCCATGGAGTGCATAGGAAGGTCGAGAATATTAGAATCGCCTTTACCCGAGATAGGATTCGAGGCCGCCTTTGCTGCAGCGGCAAGACCAAGGCCAGCACCGGCCGCCGACGCAGCCAGAAACTTCCGGCGCATAGTCTCTGGAGACCTTACATCTTCCTTAGCAAGGAAGTTTTCAGGCGCTTTTACAACGCGCCCTGACATGGCAATGGTTTTATTCAAATTTTTCTCCCGATTAGGCTTATCTTTTATGGCCACTTCGACATAGACTTAAACCTGAATGTCTAACTCGAAACGGCAGGCAATAACAGCGAACAAATCAAACTGAGGCTTTAACGCCCAAAAAACTTTTGCAAGCCACGACTAGACAACCAATTGCCTTGGCCTTACACGCTCTGTTTTCGCAAGATGCACACAGACCGTTCGACACAACTGAGCTACAAGTGAATCGGACACCTTGTAAAAAACGAATGTCCCCTCACGACGGCGGGATAACACCCCAGCCTTGAATAAGAGACTAAGATGCCTGGAAACATTGGGCTGGGGAAGACGTGTCTGACCAACAACTTCTTGAACGGAACACTCCTTGTCACATATCACCTGGAGAATTCGAAGACGCACAGGCTCGGCAAATAACGAGAAATACCCGGCGGCACGCTCTAACATGAAGTCGCCCTCGGCTTCTTCTTGGCTCAACTGAGGCTGAGTCGCCAGTGGACTGGGAGCTGACTCGCGGCAACTTGTACCGGAATCTGCTTCGTTCATAGGATTCGTAGAAAGAGTATTCGACATGAGGTAGAAAAATATGCCTTTATTCGCATATAGTCAACTTAAATTTATGGCGCGCCGCACAAGGCAAGGCTTTTTTAACTAAAAGACCCTACCCTATGACGCCACAACTTTTCGAAGCAAACCAGATTTCGACCATTGCGAGCCAGCTCAAAGAAGGTCAAATTAAAGGGTTTTTGATATTCGCAAGTTCAAAGTATTGCCCATGGTGCGGCCTGGTCTTACGCGAACAACTCCTGCCTCGCCTTCGGGCCCGAGACCTTCCCCCCATTGCTATCGTGGAATTCGATATCAACAATTCAAGGTCCCTGGCAATCAGCCGGGACAATCCAACAGGTGTGTTTAAGCTATCGGCAAACCTATCTCCGTCAACTTGGGCCACTTCCCACAAGATTCGAGTCGTGCCCACGTTGACAGCGGTTGATCAGCGGCTGTCACCTTTACTCCCCGCTTTGGTGGGCTATAGCTCAGCGGATTTTTACGGTGCCTACCTTGAGGAGCAAATTGGAGAGTCAATTCGCTACTGGGCAACGGTGCGATGAACCATAATTCAATAAAACTAGACCCTGTCTGAAGGACGTTTTATGAACCATCTGCCCCAAGACTATTCACAGCGCTCAAATCTTCATCACGAAGTGCATGCGCGACCACCTATCGCCCTATGGCCAGAAGAACGTGTTTGCAGCCAGGCCTTTCTTATCTCGGGGCAAGAAGAACGAGAGTCTCAGATTCACTGGATTGATACCGTCCTGGCCTGTTACCCAGAAACCTCCCGCCTTGCCAGCAGTCCGGGCTATAAGCTCATTCAAATTGCGGAGCCCCCAGCGCGCCTCCTCTTGCGCTGGGAGCTACATGGCGAGTTTTCAACACTTTGCCTTTTTCATCAGGTCAGTGAAAAAGAGCATCACCACGACTGGTCCAAGAGTAGGCAGTTGCTACTTGAGGACTTTCATAATCTTCTTAGTAACCTCGGCCATCCGCTTCCCCAAAAGGGCTTTCAGAACAGAATTGCAGCAACCGACCTTATCATTCGGCCCGGCGAGCGCGTCGACGACGCGGCGACCTTGTCCCCGCTTTTTTCCGGCAATACGCTTATTGGCTCAACCATTCTTGGATCCCTCAACGCCCAGGCCTGGACCGACCTGCAACTTGACTCCAACGGCTTTGTTCGTCTGCTGGTTCAACACCAAGGAATAGGATCTCGACAGGCCGGGCGGGTGGCTCAGCGACTCATTGACATCGATACATATCGGATGATGTCTATGATTTCCTTACCGCATGCCAAGGGCCTCTCAGACCCACTTAAGCGGGCCGAGAACGAGTTGTCTTTTTGGGCAAACGAGATGGCTAAACATCAGGCTGTTCAAACAGAGACCGAGTCAACACCACATGAGCAGCTACTAAACGGCCTATCAAGCCTGGCCTCAAAAGTTGAAGACTGGATCTCCATGCACGGGCTTCGCTTCACCGCAAGTGAAGCCTATTCCGAGCTTGTGCGACGAGCGCTTGCCGAGCTTAAAGAAGCTCCCATCCCCGGCGTTCAGACACTCTCGGAATTTATGGACCGCCGCTTCGAGCCTGCCATGCGCACCTGCCGATGGACACAACGTCGGCTTCGTGAACTTTCAGACCGTGTGTCGCGGACAACCCAAATTCTACGAACGCGCATCGAGTTCATGACCGAGCGTCAAAACCAGGCGCTCTTGGCGAGCATGAATCGCAGGGCCCAGCTGCAGTTAAAACTCCAACAGACCGTTGAAGGACTGTCTCTCGTGGTCCTTACCTATTACAGCGTTGGCCTCGTGCAATTCCTTGCGAAAGGCGCAAAAGCCCTGGGCTATGCGGTGCCTATCGACCTAGTTACGGCAGTGGCCGTCCCAACCATTGCAATTGGACTACTCATTGCCCTTCGCCAGGCACGAAAGCGATTCGCTGTCGATTGAAAACGCCATCATGAACAAGGCCCTCGCTTTAAAAAACTCCGGCACTAGGCGGAGGCCTGACCGTGATCGTGCTGCGCGTGATACTGACAAATAAGTTCAACCTCTTTTTTTGAGCCCAGAATGACGGGGACTCGTTGATGAATATGTTCTGGCTGCACCCTTAATAGGCGCCCTCTTCCAGTGGAGGCAAGCCCCCCAGCCTGCTCGAGAACCATGGCCATAGGTTTTGCCTCGTACATAAGGCGCAAGCGCCCCGGCTTCGAAGGGTCACGCGAATCGCGCGGGTACATAAAAACGCCACCGCGCACAAGAATTCGGTGGACGTCGGCCACCATGCTCGCCACCCAACGCATGTTGAAGTCCTTCGCGCGGACACCCGTCTTCCCCTTTTTGCATTCGTCAATATAGCGTTGAACGGGCGACTCCCAGAAGCGCTCGTTACTGGCATTAATGGCGAACTCGGCCGTCTGTTCCGGCACGCGCATGGATGGATGGGTAAGGTAAAACGTTGCCGTGTCGACATCAAGGGTAAACCCATGCGTGCCCTGCCCAAACGAAAGCACGAGCATGGTTGCGGGCCCGTAAACGGCGTATCCCGCAAGGCATTGAGCAAGCCCTGGCTTTAGAAAGTCGCTCAAGACGGGGGGCTGGTTTGTGGGCCCTGCATAAACAGAAAAGATTGACCCCACCGAAACATTGACATCGATGTTGGATGACCCGTCCAAAGGATCAAACACTACGAGATAGCTGGGGTTTGTTACCTCTGAGCTAAGAATAAGCGGATGCTCATTTTCTTCCGAGGCAAGTCCGACAATAAAAGGCAACTGCTTCAGCGCATCGATGAAGGCTTCATCTGCGAGAACATCAAGCTTCTTCTGGGTCTCGCCCTGAACATTCTGGGAATCCAGGCTTCCAAGTACGCCAGCGAGGGCACCCTTGGAAACCAGACCGGCTATGGCAGTGACAGCCTTTGAAATTTGTAGCGCAATGGCATCAAGGCCTAGGTGGTTTGGTTCTTGATGGAGGTGCGTGTTTAAAAACTCATCTAGCGTTTTCATCTCTGCCTGCATTGCGCCTCACCCCAAAAAAGCTCAAGGTTAACCGAGAAAACTATCGCATACAGCGTAGGCGCCCTCCCAAGGACCTTCTTGGAAATAGACGGATGGCACGACAAGGCAGGCAATCCCCGCCGCACAAGCGGCCTTTAGCCCATTGGGTGCATCCTCTACTGCAAGACATTCCGATGCATCAAACCCCAGACGATGCAAGGCCTGAAGATAAGCCTCGGGGTCAGGCTTTTTTCGTTCCACGTCTTCCCCGCAAACAGCAAAATTTGGCGGCGGAATACCAGCAGGTTGCAGGCACGCTTTATAAAGAGCGTCAAAGTTTGCGCGGCTCGTGGTTGTAACAACCGCCCAGACCACCCCTTGTTGCAAAAGATTCTGAATGAACGCCGCGACACCGGGCCGGGGCTTCACCGCTCCCTGACTCACAAGCTCTGCGTAAAGCTTGTTTTTAAGTTTATGGGCGTCTTGAAGGCGCTGGGCGCCATCGCCCTCTAAAAACTGTAGCTGTCCGCAGTGCCGCGCATACACTCTCATGCGCTCTAGACCACCCGTGGTTTTGAGCAGCCATTGATAATCCGGATCAGTCCACACCCAGGGGATACCCAGGGATCGAAAAACACGATTAAAGGCCACCAAGTGGCCATCTTGTTCGGTCTCGGCTAGAGTTCCATCGACATCAAACAAGACGGCTTTGGGAAGCACATTATTGATAAGCATGGTTGCGTTAGTGGACGACTGCCTTAAGCTCCCCCTTGAGGTACCGCATTGCCATGGTATCCATGGGAATGACATGAATGGTCGATGCCTTACCGGCCGAGCCAAAGGCTTCGAATCGGGCCTTGCAGATTCCCTTGGCAGCCGCTGTAGCAGCCTTGAAAAATGCCCTCGGGTCAAACTCTTCAGGCGTTGCATGCATAAGCTTACGCATCGCGCCTGTCATAGCAAGCCGAATATCGGTGTCAATGTTGACCTTACGAACGCCGTGTTTAATACCTTCAACAATTTCTTCCACGGGAACCCCATAGGTCTCTTTAATCTCGCCGCCGCAGCTACGAATGGTCTCAAGCCATTCCTGAGGCACGCTTGAGGACCCGTGCATCACCAGGTGCGTATTAGGAATACGCGCATGAATTTCTTTGATTCGACCAATTGCAAGAATATCGCCCGTGGGTGGACGACTGAACTTGTAAGCGCCATGGCTGGTTCCAATGGCAATGGCAAGTGCGTCAACCTGAGTCCTAGCAACGAAGTCGGCGGCTTCATTAGGGTCGGTTAGCAACTGGGAATGATCAAGCACACCTTCAGCACCCACGCCGTCTTCTTCACCCGCCGTGCCCGTTTCAAGCGAGCCTAAACACCCAAGTTCGCCCTCTACAGAAACGCCAACAGCATGCGCCATCTCGACAACTTTAGTTGTTACATCAAGGTTGTAGGCGTAGTCGGAGGGGGTCTTCATGTCGTCTTTTAAGGACCCATCCATCATGACACTGGAGAAGCCACTTCGAATCGAGGCCTGACAAACCGCGGGGGACCCGCCATGATCTTGGTGCATGCAGACTGGAATGTGTGGGTACTGCTCAATAGCAGCCTCAACAAGGCGACGCAGAAAAGGCTCGCCTGCATACTTTCTCGCGCCTGCTGAAGCCTGAAGAATGACAGGGCTATCGACCTCGTGAGCAGCCTGCATAATGGCGTGAATCTGTTCCATGTTGTTTACATTAAATGCCGGCAGCCCGTAGCTGTGCTCGGCGGCATGGTCAAGAAGTTGTCGAAGTGAAATAAGTGCCATAGGGCCCCCCTTTAGTGTTGTGTAGGTCTCGAAATTGACTGCCGTTCAGAAAAATACTCAAGTACGGGACGAACATCATCAACTACCCGATCCGGATGCTTATCGGCAATGGGCCTGCCATGGTTGTATCCATAAGGAACTGCCCAGCAAGTTATCTTTGCGGCCCTTGCGGTCTTGATGTCCGTCTCGGAATCGCCAACAAATAAAGCATTTTCAGCCGAGCTATTAAATTGACTAAGCAGATGCTGGATGCCTGATGGATCTGGCTTTTTGACGGGCAAGGTGTCCCCCGAAACAACAGCATCAAGCAATGAGTCTCCTAGCCCATGGGCAGAAAGAACGCGGTCTGTAAAGCGGCCTTCTTTGTTGGTAAGGATGGTCCTTTTTACGCCCATCTCCCCGAGCTTTTCAAGGGTTTCTATAACATGCGGGTATGGATGGCTAAGGGTACCGGCGGTTTCATAGTAGTGGTGCACAAAACGCGCCATAACCTCTTCCCAGAGATCGGTATTAATCTCAGGATCCTCACCCCTCTCAACCCAGGCCTGCTTCATTAGCCAGCCCGTGCCATGACCAATCCAATCACGGACGTCGGAGTCACTGACGGGGTCAAGCTTAAAGTCCTCGAGGGTGCGGTTTACCGCAAGACCTATCTCGCCTGCTGTCTCAATCAGCGTACCGTCGAGATCAAATATGACCAAATTCAAAACTTCTCCCTGTTCAAAGAAATTACCATTTTTTGTAAACTGGGGCACTAGGTAAAGTAAGTTTTGCTGACAGTTAAATATAAGAGGGACTTAACCAGCCTTGCAGAAAGATTAGGTTAACGTCACGGCCAGGCTCAAAATTGCGTAGAGCAACCGTTCAGTCTTGTTGAGAACTTCTCTGAGTAAAATCAAAACCATTAAATAATTCTTATAACCATTGCTTACGATATTTGACGACTTAAGCCAGTTTTATCGAATAGAGTAGGGCGACGTACAAAACCACCCGCTCAATAAAAACTAGGGAGATACAGAGTGGAAGTAAGCCCGATCATGAGTCGCACACTGACGCAATTCCTCATTCAGGAACGACGTCGCTTCCCAGACGCCAGCGGCGAATTCAATGCCCTTATTCTTGACATTGCAATGGCCTGTAAAGCCATTGCAAAGTCGGTGGCTTTTGGCGAGCTTGCTGGACTGCACGGCAACTTTTCCAGCGACTCTGCGGATGGTCAGTCGATAAACGTACAAGGCGAAGTTCAGAAAAAGCTTGATGTCATTAGCAATGACGTCTTCATTAAGATGAACGAATGGACGGGTCATGTGGCGGGTATGGCCTCCGAAGAAATGGACGAGCCCTACAATCTTCCTGAAGGCCAACCGCGTGGTCATTACCTTCTAGTCTTCGACCCCCTTGATGGCTCATCGAACATTGATGTCAATGTTTCTGTAGGAAGCATTTTTAGTGTCTTGCGAGCCCCAGAAAACGCTCGCGACGGTCGAAATCTAAAGGCAGGAGATTTTTTGCAGCCAGGCACAGAGCAGGTTGCCGCTGGCTACGCACTGTATGGACCTGCAACCATGCTGATTCTCACGGTTGGACAGGGTGTACACGGCTTTACGCTTGACCCAAGCTTTGGCGAATTTATGCTTACACACCCCAATATACGAGTACCCGAGGCAACGAAGGAGTTTGCCATTAACGCATCCAATGCTCGATTTTGGGAGCCGCCGGTAAAGCGCTATGTTGATGAGTGTCTTGCAGGCCAAACCGGGCCTCGGGGTAAAGACTTTAATATGCGCTGGATTGCCTCATTGGTTGCAGAGGCCCACCGCATTCTCATGCGCGGCGGTGTGTTCTTGTACCCCAAAGACACCAAAGACCTCACTAAGCCTGGTCGGCTTCGACTCATGTACGAGGCCAATCCCATCGGCATGCTCATCGAGCAGGCGGGGGGGCGAGCAAGCACAGGTCATGGGCCAATATTAACGGTTAAACCGAGCTCCCTTCACCAACGTATTGGTCTTGTTTTTGGGTCCCGCGAGGAGGTGGAGCTTATTGAGCGATACCATAACGAGCCACCCGAGGGAGAGAAAGATAAGGATGCATCACCACTCTTTGGCACTCGAAGCCTATTTCGGGATTAACGCAGGAAAACGTCATGTCTGATCGCCACCCAATTATTGCAATTACAGGCTCCTCGGGAGCAGGCACATCAACCGTTACACGCACCTTTCAGAACATCTTCCGCAGAGAAGGGGTGAAGGCTGCCATTATCGAGGGCGACAGCTTTCACCGCTACGATCGCCTTGAGATGCGAAAGCGTCAGAGCGAAGCCGAGAAACTTGGTAACAAGAACTTTAGCCACTTTGGAATTGAGAACAACCTCTTCCCCGAGCTTGAGACCCTTTTCAAAACCTATTCGGAGACAGGTAGAGGCCAGTCAAGAAAGTATCTTCATAACCAAGAAGAAGCGGAACCTTATAAGAAAGACCCTGGAACATTCACACCATGGGAAGACCTTCCAGAAGATACCGACATGCTTTTTTACGAGGGCCTACATGGTGCGGTGGTCACCGAAACTGTGAACGTTGCTCAGTATGCAGACCTTCGTATTGGTGTCGTACCCGTAATTAACCTTGAGTGGATTCAGAAGCTATGGCGTGACAAGCACCAGAGAGGCTACAGCACCGAGGCGGTTACAGACACTATCCTTCGACGAATGCCCGATTACGTGCATTACATCGTTCCTCAGTTCGCTCACACGCACGTGAATTTTCAGCGTGTTCCGGTTGTGGACACATCAGATCCATTCATTGCGCGCGACATTCCCTCGGCCGACGAGAGCATGGTGGTTATCCGCTTTGCCAACCCCAAAGGCATTGACTTTGCTTACCTGCTTAATATGATTAATTCATCATGGATGAGTCGAGCCAATACCATTGTCATTCCGGGCGGAAAGATGGAGCTAGCAATGCAGCTTATTTTTACGCCCTTTGTCTGGCGCATGATGGAAAAACGAAGGAAGCTTACTGGAGCAAACTAGGCCCGTTAGGTACCTATTGTTAGGCAGACAAGTTAGTTGAGAACATCAACGTCGCTAGCCACGATAAGCAAACCGTAATCATTGTCATATTTAGAACTGAGTGAAAGTGCGAGACTCTTAGCGATGTCTTCATTACACATTACTTCTATTCTAATGTTTGAGCTTAGCCTCCAGGCACCACTTCGCACGCCCTGACTGCCTCGACCGCGACAATCACTGACGGTATACCCAACGATTCCCAGTCGGTCGAGCTCGGAGATTACCAAGGACTCAAGAATGGCTTCGCAAAAAACGGTAACCAACTTATACGATTTGACGTCCATGGAAATCCTAAATGAATGTCTTTACGAGTTGAAAATATAAGGGTATCCCAACAAAGAGGTTAAATGGGAAAGTTACCCCTAAAGAGGCCCAGATTGACAACGTTGGATTGGCTTTGGGAACCGCAATTCGCATAGCTGCTGGCGCTGCTATGTATGATGCGCTCGCATAGAGAGTAGCAAGTAAGACGATTCCCCCTGGAGAAAGTGAGAGTAATGCCCCTGTGAGAATACCCAACGCCGCCGAAATAAGTGGCATAACAATAGCAAAGACCAACAAGAAGACGCCGTAAGAGCGAAACGCGGCAATTCTCAATGCTGCGACCAGCCCCATTTCCAGTAGAAACAACGCCAAGGCACCTTTGAATAGCCCACCGAACATAGGCTCGATTGACGAGAATCCCTTCTCTCCTGCAATCCAACCAATAACCAAGCCCCCCGTAAGTAGGAGAATGCTTTTGCCTGAAAAAACCTCGTGCATGAGCCTGCCCCAGCTGACTGCCTTCTTATTAGACTCAGGACCCATTCGGGCAAGGGCAACACCCACGATAATCGCTGGTATCTCAAGCAAAACCAAGTAAACAACGATGTAGCCCTCATACGTCATGCCGCGCTCTGCGAGCGCCGCCAACCCGACGGAATAGGTCACCACGCTTACCGAGCCATAATGCGCCGCAATTGAGGCTGAATCAAAATGATTTAACTTACCAACAAATTTGAGAATAGGAAACGCAATTAAGGGAATCAGGACGCCTACAAAAATAACAATGAGACTACTCGAGAGCAAAGCAACAATGTTGTACTTGGATAGCTCTACACCGCCCTTAAGTCCGATAGCCAACAAAAGAAATATCGATAGCGCCTCATATAGCGCAGAAGGCATTTTTAGATCGGACTTAACAACCCCTGCAATGACGCCCAGTAGAAAAAATAAAACGATTGGATCAAAAATCATGAGCTCTCCCGGCCAGACACGACTTTATGATCATTGAGTGAAGGCTAACGTCAATACCCATAAGACACCAAATAATTTGTAAGATCCAAGTGCAAAACAACACTCGCTCAAGCTGAGTCAAGCCAAGTGAGCCTTTAAAAAAATGACGTCTTGTGATTTCATGAAACAGGCAGGAGTTTTCCCGAAGCATAGATAAGACCTGCCTAGTTTAATGCAGTCAGAGGCCTGGGTAAGAAAGTTCGTTAGAGACGCGTAACGAAGGGCGCCACTAATTGATCAAGACAACTTTCAAGACTTTGTATCGACGGGTGAGGAACTTCCCATTAGTCCACCACTAAAAACTCGGGAAGCACGAATGTCCTCGGCCGTAATTGTCGATAGAAACTCTGCATCAACCTCTTTCCCCGATTCAGAAGCCAACTGAAAAATTCGGTTCGCCTGCCGAAGACGAGCACGATCAAGGGCATTACGAACAGAACGGGCGTTGGCAAAATGCGGCTGTTGCTTTCTCAACTCGATGTACTCCGACAAGGCCTGCCCTGCCTTTTCATCAAGGTGGTAGTTCATCTGACCTGCCATCGACTTCGCAATTGTAAGAAGTTCCTCGTACGAGTAATCGGGAAAGTCAATGTGATGAGCAATACGAGAGCTCATACCAGGATTACTTCGGAAAAATGTGTCCATGCGGTCCTTGTATCCCGCAAGAATCACCACAAGATCTTCACGATTGTTCTCCATCACCTGAAGGAGAATCTCAATTGCCTCTTGCCCATAGTCACGCTCATTCTCTGGTCTGTACAGGTAATAGGCCTCGTCAATGAATAAAACCCCCCCCATCGCTTTCTTGAGCATATCCTTGGTTTTGGGAGCAGTGTGACCAATATACTGCCCAACAAGATCATCACGGGTAACGCTCACCACATGACCCTTCCGAACATAGCCTAAACGATGAAGGATCGTTGCCATTTTCATGGCAACAGTTGTTTTCCCTGTTCCTGGGTTTCCGGTGAAACACATGTGAAGTGAGGGGACCAATGCCTGAAGCCCAAGCTGCTCTCTGGCCTTGGAAACCACCAAAAAGGCAGCGGTCTCTCTAATTCGCTGCTTAACAGGCTTTAGGCCGATCAGTTCTTTATCAAGCTCATCTAGAACCTCTGTCACTTTGGCATCCGCCAGAATAGCCTGCAAATTAACCGTTTCTGTCATCGATGTCTCCCAACACCCGAACTCGACTTCAGACAGCCCAGGGCTAGGCGCGTAATCGCCCCGGGCGCCCCTACTATAGATCCGCGTTTCTACGGAAACCCACTCCTAATAACGCTGACCTGCTGGCTTATCAGTCGCATAGGCATGCGTGGTGTAGCGAATCTGACGTCCATCTATCTCTTGACGAACAAGCCCAAACCCTGGCTCATTGGTAGGCCGGTTTACTATAAAGGCCATAGTGATTGATTCCACGCCTCGCGTGTTGTCAAAAGCAATGACACGTATGTAGGCATTAGACTGCGCCTTTCGGCAAGCATTAACCTCAAAAAGAACTGCTGCGCCATCTTTGATTTCAAACATCGGAATACCCCACATCGTCCAATAGGTATTTCGGGGATGAGGGTCGTCGGTCCATTCAACTGCAAGTGCCCAGCCATTGCTGATTGCATAGTCAACCTGAAGACGAATTTCATCATCGGTAAGGTCAGGCAAAAAAGAAAACTGCCCTTGTGTAATTCGCATAGTTGTATCTCCCAATTAAGATGCCGTTGGTGTTACGGCAAAGTCCGGTGCGTCGGTTGAGGTGTAGTTAAACTCTACGCCTTTCCAGGTCTCGAGCGCCGTTTCCAGTGGCGGGCATGACTTCGCCGCTTGCCGAAGAATGTCTGGGCCCTCAGCCATGATGTCCTTGCCCTCGTTACGCGCTTTGATAATGCACTCAAGACCAACACGATTTGCAATCGCACCAGCCTGAATGCCATTGGGGTGACCAATTGTTCCACCACCAAACTGCAGAACAACGTCATCACCAAAAAGATTAACTAACTGGTGCATTTGTCCAACATGAATACCGCCGGAGGCTACCGGCATAACTTTACGAAGGTCCGCCCAGTCTTGGTCAAAGAACAGACCACGCGAGAGATCCTGCTTCGTAAACGTGTCACGACACACGTTGTAATACCCTTGAACTGTCATGGGATCGCCCTCCAGCTTTCCAACCGCTGTTCCCGCGTGAATATGATCCACTCCAGCGAGTCGCGCCCACTTAGCAATGACGCGGAAAGAAACACCGTGGTTACGCTGACGGGTGTAGGTACCGTGACCAGCACGATGCAAGTGAAGAATCATGTCGTTGGCACGGCACCACTTACTCATTGACTGCATTGCTGTCCAACCAATCACCAAGTCAATCATGATGATGTTAGATCCGAGGCTCTTCGCAAAATCGGCGCGGGCGTACATTTCCTCCATATCAGCAGCGGTAACGTTAAGGTAGTGGCCTTTAACCTCACCCGTATTCGCCTGAGACTTATTTACCGCGTCCATGCAATAAAGGAAGCGATCGCGCCAGTGCATGAAGGCCTGGCTATTAATATTTTCATCGTCCTTTGTGAAGTCAAGGCCCCCCGTGAGCCCCTCGTAAACAACGCGGCCGTAGTTACGGCCTGACAAACCTAGCTTTGGCTTCATGGTGGCCCCTAATAAGGGCCTGCCATATTTATCCAACCGCTCACGTTCGACGATAATGCCGGTTGGTGGGCCACGAAACGTCTTCACATAAGCCACTGGGATCTGAATGTCCTCCAGGCGCGCCGCCTTGAGGGGCTTAAAAGAAAAGACATTCCCGATAAGGGAGGCCGTCATGTTGGCAATGGAGCCATCTTCAAAGAGAATGAGATCGTAGGCAACGTAGGCAAAGTATTGCTGCTCGGTGGCGGTACCCGGACCAGTGTTTGGGACCTTATCAACTCGATAAGCTTTTGCCTGGTAGCTTTCATGCGCTGTTAGAAGGTCGGTCCAAACGACTGTCCAAGTAGCGGTTGATGATTCACCAGCAACGGCTGCCGCCGCTTCTTCCGGGTCGACACCCTCTTGCGGGGTAATGCGAAATAAACAAATCGTATCCGTAGCCTTTGGCTCATAGTCAGGGCGCCAATAACCCATTTGCTTGTACTTTAGAACGCCACCCTTGTAGCGATCCTTAATATCTGTAATCCTTCCTTCCTGGGGGGAATTCATTTGCAAGCCTCCTCTTGATGTATGACCGACAACATGACTTTAGAAAGTAGGAGCATTAAGGTAAAGTCATTTTTACTATTAAAAAAGATAAGGGCTTCTAACTCATGGAGCCAGCCATAAAAACAAAGCTTAAAACCAAGCGATGGGAGGAGACCCATGCGAAATTTATCGCTTCGGCAACTCAGGATATTTGTCTCTGCGGCTCGGCACTCAAGCTTCGCGAAAGCAGCGGACGAAATGCACTTGACCGCGCCAGCGGTCTCGATGCAAATGCGAGACCTCGAGGAAGATTTGGGTCTTCCACTATTTGCAAAGAAGGGCCGCGGGGTAACTTTAACTAGCGCGGGCGAATATTTTCTTGTCTATGCGCGGAGAGTGCTTTCAGCCCTGCGAGAGGCCGAAGATATGATAGTCAAGCTTCGAGGCATTGAGACTGGGAAGCTCACCATAGGTCTAGTGAGCACGGCGAAGTACATAGTACCCAAACTACTTGCGACTTTTCGAAAAGAACACCCCGGCATTCAAGTCGTCATCCAAGTTCGAAATCGTGACCAGCTCATTTCCTTACTTCGCGACGATGAAATTGACCTCGCCATCATGGGGCGCCCCCCTAAAGATCTAGATACAAGATCAGAAGCATTCGCTCCGCACCCGCACGGCTTTATAGCTGCCCCTGACCATCCACTAGCTGCTGAAACTCGAATTTCAATAGACCAACTCGAGCAATTCGAGATGATGATTCGAGAACCTGGCTCGGGAACCCGAGCCGTCATGGAAGGCTTTTTTGAAGACCACCGATTTCGCCCGCTCTCCACCATTGAAATGTCAAACAACGAAACCATCAAACAAGCTGTGATGGCCGGCCTTGGGTTGTCCTTCGTGTCGTTACATACGATCGGACTTGAGCTGAGCCATGGGGTTCTGAAAATACTACCGGTTGATGACACACCTGTCATGAGAGTCTGGCATGTAGTGAATCTTAATAATCGAACTTTATCTCTCGCTGCAGAAGCGTTTAGATATTTTATGCTCGAAAAAGGCAATGAACTAATCGACAAGATGTTCAGCCCCCTTAAAAACATCAAAATGCCTCCAAGAACGTAAAATAGGGCGATGGCTTCTCTTGAACCAAGCACAGCAGATATTGACATCAGTAAATTGCGCCTTGCCGCCACCGAGGCGTCAGGCTTACTGCGGTTGCTTGCCAATGAAGACAGGCTCATGCTGCTTTGCCAGCTCACCGATGGGGAAAAGAATGTAAGCACCCTTGAGGCGCTTACGGGCATCAGGCAGCCTACCCTTTCGCAACAACTGGGTGTACTTCGAAACGAGGCAGTAGTATCCACCCGCCGTGAGGGGAAGCAGGTGTTTTATGCTCTTAATAATGAGCAGGTCGAGGCTGTGTTGCTCACCCTTTACTCGCTGTTTTGTCCAATTAGTCAGGAACCCAAACAAAGTCAGGAGCATGTATGACTATTGACTATCGCTGGCTCACCCCAAAAATTGCCGTCACGGGCCAACTTCACGCAACCGATATGCGGGAGGCCCATGAGGCGGGTTTTCGCTCTGTTATTTGCAACCGACCCGATGGCGAAGAAGGGCCTTCACAGCCAAGTCAGAACGAGGTACTTGAGGCGGCAAAGGACCTTGGCCTTGAGGTTGCGTATCACCCCGTAAATTCTTCAGGTCACACGCCTGAACAGGCACTTGAAATGGGTCGCCTCATTAACAGCCTGCCAACGCCCATTTTGTCTTACTGTCGCTCGGGTGGTCGTTGTGCAAATTTAATTTCGCTTGCGGCCCAACTGGGGCAACCCGTACCCCAATAGCCAGAAACTAGCCTTTACTGGCCCTTATTGCTTGGCCCTTTAATAGCCTTCCATAGGCCTAGCAACACAATACACGCCACTAGCGCCATAAGCGTAACCAGCATAGCCTCGTTGGGAGTAGCCAACAGGGCTATCAAAACAGCCAAAAGCGCACATGCTGCAATGGCGATTAAAAAGGGGTCTAGCATGGCTTGGTTATTGTGCAATGGTGCCCGGAGCGGGAATCGAATCCCTGTCGTTGAGCATATAACTCATTGAATTATATAGCGTCATTTATACAATCACACATTTTTTTAGACATTTCTATCTAAATACTATCTAAAAGCTTTTTGCCCGCCAGATAAGGGGCGGAGGGTCAAACATACCCTCGCCCAGCGTAATGAACCCTCCCGCTCACGAAAAAAATAATTTTCCCGTCAACTC